>JAGGSN010000078.1 GCA_021159005.1 Candidatus Zixiibacteriota bacterium
CTGCCTGCCGGCGCCCGCCTGTCTGCGGACACGGGGCACGGTATTTTTACTATCCGCCATTGGCTTAACAAATAGCCCCGTCCGCCGCCGCGGGGGAATGACGCAAATGGGTAATCATCAAATTAAAATCAATTACTAAAATCTTATCTCGAAATATTTAACAAAATAAAAGATGAAGCGCCGATGTTTATCGGAGCCGCCCAACATCCCGCTGCTCTATGGGTTATGAAATAAGCAAGTTTCGATTGTTGGGTATTATTTTAAGAACTCTATAAAAAAGGCCGGACAGCAGTAAAATCAATAAAATGGATGTTTTTATGAACCAAGTGCAAATAATGTGGTAAAAGCCATTGCAGGATTGAATTTCTTGACGAGAACAATTAATTGGTATATACTTCCCACAAGGAGAAAAATATTGCGACGACTGTTATTACTATTGATAATATACTGCCTTTCATCACCAATCCTTCTGGCTGACACAAATGACTATGTGTTAGGCGAAATTATCCTTAAAAAAAATAAGTGTGTCTATATCGATAAGGGCCAAAGCGATGGCGTCGAGATTGGGCATAAATTCGATATCTTGTATGTCGGTCAGAAATATGGCAGCGGCATTATTTCCTGGGTTAGTAATGACATCTGTTGCGCGCGCATCGATTCTATGTCCTTTATTCGCTATAGTTATGTCGATCCCCTCGAAGTGAAAATTTATCTTGTAAAGCCCTCAATACACAAAGGCGGCGTTTTGCATGTGCCGTTTTATCAGAAGCTTAATTTGCAGCCATCACAGATAATCACTCCGGATGAACAGGCGGCGGCTTGTCTAATCTATGATGGATTGGTCAGACTCGACAGCAAAGGGAAAATTGTGCCTGGCCTGGCTCATTCATGGGAGATTCATGGCAATACATATACGTTTTATTTAAACCCGGATGTAAAATTTCATTCGGGCAAGCCGCTGGATGCCATGGATGTTGCTTATTCGCTTATGCGTTTAGCCAAGGCGGATAAAGTTACGCCCGCATCATCATTTATTCTTGAGGTTGATGGCTACAAGCAGGTTCATTTCGGCAATAAGAATGAATTGCTGGGAGTATTTATTCCCAACAGGCACACTATTGCAATTACTACAAACGATGCCTTTGTGCAGTTTTTGAAATATCTTTCCGGACCGGCAGGCTATATTATTCCGAATATCGATAATCCTCAAAACTTGCCTTTGCCAATCGGTACCGGTCCCTACATGATTGCCAGCCTCAATGATAAAACCATAAAACTTGCCGCTAATAAAAACTATTTTGAATCGCCGCCGGTATTGGACAGCATCATTTTTTGTAGATATAAGAACCGCGAAGAGGCGGCTCTTGATTTCGAACTTGGCAAACTTGATATAATCTTTTTCGATTCGCAAGAAAACAGAGACCTTCTTACCAGCGGCGATTATTCAGCGCGCCGCTATTATACCAATTCATCAGTGATTCTTGGCTTTAATTGCAAACACAGCTATCAAAAAAACTTCGAACTATCGAAAGCTCTGCAATATTTGTTTGATAGAGAAAGCATAATCCGTGTCCTGCTTGGCAATTCCGCTCAGAAGCCGAATGGAATTATTCCGCCAACCTTGAATTTGGAGTCATCTAATCAAACAGAATATTATTTTTCGCCATCGGATGCAAAATTAATGATTGAGGCAATAGACAACCTGCCGAACAAGCTGAATCTCGTGTATGATAGTCTCGATCCGGTGTTAAGCTCTGTGGCAGATTATATCGCCGCTCAACTGCGGCATACAGGTTTAAAAATTGCGGTTCGGAAAGCAGACAGCAGAGACCTCGAACGGTCGGTTGCGCTCAGTACGATGGATATGTTTTTATTCAGATATTACCTGCCAGTATCAGACCCTGACGCCTTTTTCTATCCGCTTTTTAGCGAGCGGTTAAATGGTCAGACCAATTATTTCAACTATGAGAATGCTCAACTTCAAAGATACCTTGATGGCGTCCGTCAAATCGATGATGCGTACACAAGAGATGAAATTTATTTGGAATCCGAACAATTAATAATAAATCAGCCGCCGCTTATTATTTTATACAATCCAATTATGACAGCGGCATTCCGGCGGGATTTAGCCGGTTTCGAGCCGGATTTCAGAGGCTTTGTTAATATCCGCAACGCTCATTTCCAATCGGGTAAATAACTATGAGAAAAAAAATATTCCTGCTTTTGTTAATCGCCTCAGCGCTGCCTTTTGCAGCAGTGATTGTAATGCTGCATTTTATAGCCGCCGACCAACAGATAAACCTTGCCAGACAACGCCTGACATCGGTAATAAGCGGCGTAGTCGGGTTCTATGATAGAACCGGTACGGATATTTTATCTCAGGTGCAGTCTTTAACAGCCAGCGATGACCTTAAACGCACGCTATTGTTAACCGACGAGATAGGCATAATCGACCAGTCAGCCCTGATAAAATCAACGGTTAATAATATGCGTCTGTTAAACCTCGACTATTTAATCGTTGTTGACCCTCAGGGGAAAGCATTAGCGCAGGGACATGAGCCGACGATATTCGGCATATCGCTTCAGGATGACCAGATTATTTCCGAGGCGTTATCCGGCCAGCAGGTTCATTCGCTGGGCATTCGAGAAATAAAGGGCGAGCCTTATATGATGATGCTGGCCGCCTCAGCCGCCTGGTTTAAAAACAGGGTTATCGGCGTAGTTATAGGCGGCATTATTATCGATGACAGCTATTTGCAGGATATAAAATCGCTTTCAGGAGCAGAATTAATTTTGTACAGAAATGGAATCATCAGCGAGAGCACAATCTCAGGCGATTTTGATAGAATGCCCATAGATACCTCCAGCAGTAAAATCTCCTCTTTGAACTTGGGCAGTGTTCCCTATAAATGCGGCGTTTTCCCGCTTACTGATTTTTCAGATGAAAAGATAGCTGACTTAATGATTGCTATCGATACCTACGACCTGCAAGCAGCATTTGATAATGTTTCTCTTATATTTATTCTCTTTGCTGTCGGCGGATTAATTTTAGCCCTTGTAATAGCCTGGGGTTTTGCTCACAGGATATCCAAACCTATAGCTGAACTGGCGGCGATGACGAATGAACTCGCGACCGGCAACTTCGATGTTGATATTCATTCAAAACGAAAAGATGAAATAGGCGATTTGATTAAAAACTTTAACTCGATGGCTTCCGATTTAAAAGACTATCATAAGAAGCTGATTGATTCCGAAAGAATGACGGCTTTCACACAGATGGCGCAGAAAGTGGCTCATGAGATTAAAAATCCCCTGACTCCTATTCAAGTATCAATTCAGGATTTAAAAAGAGCTTATGATAGAAACGATAATGACTTCCCTCAGATTATTGAAAAATCATGCCATACGATTTTAGAAGAGGTATCATCACTGGCGCGTATCGTTAAAGAGTTTTCTGAATTTGCGCGTTTTCCAGCCCCGCAGTTAAGCCGTGAAAATTTAAACGATATTATGTCATCGTTGGCTACTTTATATACTAATGAAATCGAAATTAACAGGTTGACACTTGATTTCAGCGCTGAAAAATTGATGATGGATATTGATAGAGATCAGATTAAACGGGCTGTTCATAATGTGCTGAAAAATGCGCTTGAGGCAACGGCAGAAACCGGACAAGTCGAGTTAAAAACTTACATTGAAAATAGTTTTGCAGTAGTTATGGTAACCGATAACGGTTCAGGATTTTCGGCGCAGGCGAAGAAAAATCTTTTTTCACCGTATTTTACAACTAAAACCGATGGCAGCGGCTTGGGTTTGGTTATAACAAAGAAAATACTAAGCGAACATAACGGCTCAATAGAGATTGATGATGAAGTTGGGGTAGGAACCGTAATCAAATTGAAATTGCCGTTAAAACATGATTATGAAAATACTCTTAGTTGATGATGAAAAAAATATACTCGAGTCTGTCGGCGGCGCGCTGCGGCGATCCGGCTATGATGTTGATACGGCCTCTGGTTTTGTCGAGGGGTTAAGCCGCTGCGATAACACTATTGATGTTGCTATTCTGGATGTCTGGTTAAGCGATGGCGATGGAGTCGATTTATTAACAGCCTTGAAGAAAAAATTCCCTGATTTAGCGGCAGTAATGATTTCCGGTCATTCTACCATTGCTACCGCTGTTTCCGCAGTAAAACAGGGCGCTTACGATTTTCTTGAAAAACCGCTGTCTTTAGACAGGCTTGAGGTAATACTTCAAAATATCGAGGACTATATCTCGCTGAAAAAACAGCGCGATGATCTTCTTAATCAACTCGATAGCGAATACAGGCTGATTGGCGAATCAAAGTCGATTAATGAGCTGCGCAAAACGATAATAAAATATGCCCCGGAGGATGCTCCCGTGTTCATTTCCGGCGAAAGCGGCACGGGCAAAGAATTAGTCGCTCGTCTTCTTCATCAGCACTCTCCCCGAAAGAAGGGTCCGTTTATAGCGGTAAATTGCGCCGCCTTGCCTACCGAACTGGCTGAGGCAGAGCTTTTTGGCTATGAGAAAGGTGCTTTCACCGGAGCGGCGCGTGCCTACCCGGGTCATTTCCGTCGCGCAAACAAGGGCGTTATATTCCTTGATGAGATAGTCGATGCCTCCCCCTCGCTTCAAGCTAAGTTGTTGCGGGTCTTGGAGGATAAAAAAGTAACGCCGCTTGGCGGTAAACAGGAATACATTATTGACGCCCGAGTTGTAGCCGCCTCTAATAAAGGCATCAACGAGGAAATAAAAGCTGGCAAATTCAGGGAGGATTTGTCATACAGATTAAATGTTTTGCCTATTCAAGTCCCCTCGCTTCGGGAAAGAAGCGATGATATTAAAATATTAGCAGACCATTTCTGCGGGCAATATGCCATGAAGTCGAATAAAAAACGGCGCCGCATTTCAAAATCGGGAATCACTTATCTTGAAAGCTTAAACTATCCCGGCAATATCAGGGAGTTGAAAAATTACATCGAGCGGATATTGATAATGACCGAAAGTAGCCCCATTGAGGCTGAACAAATCGAAAAGGTTCTGCAAGCCTCATCACGACAGGGGTTTACTTTTGGGTCGAGCTTAAAAGAATCCGTTATAGAGTTTGAAAAAGCTTATATTATCGAAACAATAAACGGCGCTGGCGGAAATATAGCCAGAGCGGCAAGAACCCTGGGGTTGGAACGAAGTCATCTCTATAAAAAAATGAAAGCTCTTGGCATCGATAAGGATTTTAGCAAATAATACAGCCATTTCGCTATAAATGCTATCATCATTTCCGAAGATTTTAACCCAGACTTTGTAGAGAAGCATAAATGTATTAATAAATTATCTCGAATTCCTCTGATTACCAAGCGCCGCTTGGTAACCTGAGAATAACACCAATTCATAGCATGCCTTACATGATAATTGCTATTTTAGTAAAATCCCAACCTGCCTGCCGGCGGGCATGACTGCAAAATCTGGATTTAGGTGTTATCAGGTACTCGCACCCGACAGCATGACAATGAAAGATTATATTGTCGAGACAACCGATTTAACTTGACATGATTGATAATATTTATAATTTTTACCGGTTGTGATGGTTGACAATACCCCGACAGCAGAAATAAAGGCAGTTTTGGGGTTGGGCAACCCCGGTCGACAGTATGCTGATAACAGGCATAATCTTGGCTATATGATTGTTGACCGGCTTGTTTTTTTGAAAAAAGAAGAATTCATTAAGGGCGATGGTCCATTTCTTTTCTGCCGGATACCGCTTAAGTCAGGCGATTTGATTTTATGCAAGTCGACGACTTATATGAACAACACCGGCAGGGCGGCAGATAAAATATGCCGTTATTTCGGTTTATCAGGACAAAACCTACTGGTTGTTTCCGATGACTGCAATCTTCCGTTAGGGAAGATACGTTATCGCGCCAGCGGTTCTGATGGCGGCCATAATGGCTTAGCATCGATTATTGATTGGCTGCAAACCCCAAAATTCCCTCGTTTAAGGGTGGGTATAGGAGCTAATCCATCAAATAAGCCGCTTGAGGAATATGTTCTTGAGGATTTCACCCGAAATGAATTTGAAATCGTTGATAAGGTGATTCCGGTTGTTGTCAATTTTATAATAAAATTGGCAGCTGAGAATCTATTGAGTAATTCGGCGACAATTACTGTTGCCGAGGAATAAAACACTAATATTTCCCGTCTCCTTACTCCTATTAAGGAGTCAGAGAGTCCAGAAGGAGTTTAAATGAAGATTTACGAGCTTACCTTTATCCTTACTACAACCTTAGATGAGAATGCGGCCGATGCCGAGATAAAGGGGTTGACCGATCAGATTAAAGCTTTAGATGGTAATATCTTTGAAATTCAGCATCTCGGTGTTAAAAAAATGACTTTCGAGATTAGTAAACAACGTCAGGGTAATTACATTACAATCTATTACGAAGGCGTTCCGACCATCCCAAAACAACTCGAAAAAAGCATGAAGCACAATGAGAATATTCTGAGAAATATGACTATAGTCTTGAAACCATCAGAGTATAAACCGCCTGTAAAGGAAGAAGAGAAGTTAGAAGAAGTCCCTGAAGTTGCCGGAGAAAGCGGGGAAAGCGGAGAAAGCGAAGAAAGCAAAGAAAGCAAAGAAAGTGTATAGGATAACCATATTCTAATATGTGATTTCGCTTAACAAATTAAACTTGATTAAATATGATTATTCAGAACGTTAAATATAATGGAGGATTAACATAGTGGAAAGAAGAAGAAAACGTAAAGTTTGTCGATTTTGCGAAAACAACGTTAAAAGAATAGACTATCGCGATGATAGGATATTAAATAAATACATAACCGATCGCGGTAAAATCGTTCCCGGTCGGGTAACCGGCGTTTGTCCCAAGCATCAGCGTTGGCTTTCTACGGCTATTAAGCGCGGTCGGACGATGGGTTTGCTGCCGTACACATCGAAAGAGATTCGTTAAATGTGGAAGAGCGCGCTCAAATAAATAATAGCTGGCAGCAAGCCGATAGGACGAAGTTATCGCTGCTAATTCTGTCAATTATATGCGCCGGATTATTCTCCGGCATTGTAATGCTTAATGTGATTTTCTTTATTATCGCTTTGGCGGCATTAATTACTCTCACTGTTCGGTTTGGTTATAATTATGCAGCGTTGGCCGGCCTTATTTCAGGCATGGTCTGCTTCATTTTTTATGGTGAAATGTTAACGCTAATATTAGCGCTGATGGTTTTAATTCCGGGGTATCTTATGGGATATAAATCAAGAATATTCAGTCCTGCCTATTCAGTGATATTTTGGGGGATGCTGCCGTTTTTATTCCCCTTAATAATTCTGGTTCTATATTATCCCGAGCTTATATCGCAAGGGCCATTGATGATTACCGAGATGAAAGGGATGATTGATGAAAATGCCGCCGTTTTAGGGCTTGGCGGCTCGCAGCTCAAACTGATGTATTCATCGATTGAGACAACAGTAACGTGGGCATTTCGGCTTGCGCCCGGAATTTTATTTACCATGTCCATGAGTATTGTGGTATTTGCCTATCTTGGGGCAATGGAAACAAGCAAATATTTTGGCGCAATTCTACCAAGATTTAAGCCGCTTTATTTATGGAAGCCGAGCGAACTCTTGTTAATCCCGTTGGGCATTTCCTTGCTGTTTGTATTATTGGGCGGTCCTTGGTTTGGAGTAATCGGCGAAAACGCGCTCGTGTTCATGATTCATCTGTATGCATTTTTAGGAATATGCTTAATTGATTTTTATTTCAAAAGAATGAGGGTTCCGACGGCAGTAAGGTTAATAGTATATTTGCTGGTTATGGTTGGGATAGTGGTAGTAATACCGGCGCTGGCTATTTTGAGCGTTATAGACAGCCGTTTCGATTTTAGAAAAATTTCGCAAGTGGAGAATAAATCTTAATTTTAAATAAGGAGCAAGATAATGAAAATAATACTCAAAGATGATATTAAAGATATTGGCGAATGCGGCGAGGTTATTGAGGTTAAAGGCGGTTATGCCCGTAATTACCTTATTCCCCAAAACTTGGCTATTATGGCTACAACCGGAAACCTGAAATCAATTGAAGAAATTAAAAAACAAAAAGGGTTTCGTGATAGTAAAAAGAAAAAAGGCGCCGAGAAAATTAAAGACAAACTGGAAAAAATATCAATTACTGCTGATGTTAATGTTGGCGAAGGCGATAAAGTATTCGGTTCGGTTACTGTATCGACAATTTCCAGTCTGCTTAAAGTGCAGGGTTTCGAAATTGACAAGCGGTTGATTATTCTTGATGAGCCGATTAAAGCTTTAGGTGTCTATACAATACAAGTAAAGCTTGAAAAAGATGTCATTGCTAATGTAAAATTATGGGTGGTTAAAAAAGAGAATTGATAAATATTTAAAGAGTAAACGATAATACCTTGAAAATACTTGTGATTAATCATTATTTTTAAGAATAACATTAAGTACTCTTAAAAGAAATGGTGTCTTATGGAATTAATTGAAGCGAAAATTGGCGGATTAGCGCTTGATATAACTACTAATTCGCCTGTAATAACACTCAGCCCAACAGATTCGGGAAAAATTCTGCCGATATGGATTGGCCACTATGAGGCATGGGCTATCGGGATGGAGTTGTCCGGAGTGGTTTCCAAAAGACCATTGACGCATGATCTGCTGTATGAGGTTATTAAAAGCATGTCAGGAGAAATCAATAAAATCGCTATAACCGAATTAAAAGACCAAACATTCTACGCCAAAATTTTCATAAAATCCAATGGCGCTACAATTGAGATAGATGCTCGCCCCTCCGACTCGATTGCCTTAGCTCTTAAATCCAAATCGCCAATTTATGTTAACAAAGAACTGTTTCACCTTAAAGATGAAAAAATCACGGGTATCCCCAACCAAGAGTCGCTGCGTGAAAGATTGCGGCGAATAAACCCCGAAGATTTTGGAAAATATAAGCTATGATAATTATCTATCGGGAGAAATGACCGCAATTGTTAGTTAATGTTATTTTATAATAGGTAAAGAATCATTGTTGAGGGTATCATAATTGAGAAAAATAATACTAATATTTCTGGTCATTGTCTCTGTTGCCTATTCACAGATACAGCCGGAATCTCCCTATGAGGGATTGAAACAGGCTCTTTATACTTACAGCCTGGGAAGATATAATGAATCATACAAGCAGTTTAAGGATTTAGCAGAATTTTATATTCTCGATGGTCATCATACGATATTTACCTTTATGGCGGCAAAATCACTTTACAAAAACAGAGAATATGAAAAAGCCCGCCGTGAATTTCAGAGATTTATAAATGAATATCCATCCTCATCATATATTGGAGCCGCCTACCTATATCTTGGGCATATCGCCTATCGAGAAAATAATTTGCTTTCAAGCGCTATAAAATATCTTAAGGCTAATGATATAAACCATAAATCGAAAGCCGGCATTATCGCCGCCAACAATCTTAAGCCGATGCTTGAAAAGGAGCTTAGCATAAGCGATATCGAATCGCTGGTCGATAATTATCCGCAGGCAGAACTGGCTGATGAGATAGTCTTTTATCTCGGTAAAAGGCATTGCGATGAGGCAAGATATAAACGAGCTGTTAGGGTTTTCAAAAAGTATATAGATAATTATCCCAAAGGCAGCTATATTGATAAGGTCAATAAGCTTTATACCGAAGCCGTTGACAAAGCAAACGCCAAAATTACAGTAGGAGTATTAGCACCGTTAACAGGTTCTTATGCCGATTACGGTTTAAACCTTGTGGAAGGCGTAAAACTTGTATTTGATAATGCGCTTAGTATAGGCAATAAAAAAATAGAATTAATGGTTATTGACACTTATGGTTCGCCGGTTTATGCAACTAAAGCCGTTAAAACATTAATACAGGAAGAACCGGTGGCAATAATTGGTCCTTTGCGGTCGGAATCAGCGGTTGGCGCCGCTATTGTAGCTGGTTATAGCGGCATTCCGCTTATTACTCCTACTGCCTCCGAAAAGGGAATAACCGAACTCGGCAATAATATCTATCAGATTTCACCATCCGCAGAAATTATTGCTGCTGCTTTAGCTGAATATGCAATGAAGGATTTAGGCATCAAAAACTTTGGCATTATTGCACCCGGCGATTTTACCGGTCGTCAGGTTTCAAAAGCATTCTCGCAGAAAGTGTATCAACTCGGCGGGGAAGTTTTATCAAATACTTTTTATGAAATCGGCCAAACCGATTATTCCAATCAGATTAAGCCGCTGCGTGAAATATTATTGATGAAAACCGAAGAACAGCTTGCTATGGAAGAAATTGACTCAACCGAGTATTACGATCTCGATAAGGAAGAATGGCTTGAACAGGATGACTGGCGGGTATATCTTGGCGGGTTGTTCCTACCGGGTTATGCCGAAGAACTCTCATTGCTGGTTCCTCAAATAAGGTATCATGTTATCTCAACAAAATATTTTGGCCTCGATGGATGGGATTCAAAAGCACTTATGAATAAAATCGATCGCTACATCGAGGGCGCTGTTTTCGCCACTGATTACCATCCGGGTTCGGAGGGAAGCGCTTGGGATAAGTTTTATATAATGTATTATCAGAAATATAATCGGGAACCAGGCCGAGTTTCCGCTCTTGCTTATGATGCGGCTAATTTAATCAAACTTGCCATTCAGGGCGGAGCATATACTCCTGAAGGCGTTAATGATTTCCTAAGCTCGCTGAAAAATTATAATGGCGCCAGTTGCATCATCAATTTTAAATCATCGAACAACGCCAATAACGCAGTCAGCATCTATCAAATTATGGATGAGGATATTGTTCAGATTAAATGAATAGTAAAAAAGAAAATAAGTTAACTGAGATTATTAAAGAATTAGACTCGGCAGTAATTGGATTATCCGGCGGAGTTGACTCAACGCTGATAACTAAATTTTGCATCGATTGCCTTGGTCCCGAAAATGTTTGGGCGGCAACCGGCGATTCGAAATCGATACCGGCAGAAGAATTGGAATACTGCAGGAAAATAGCAGACGAGTTAAACCTGCCGGAAGGTCATTTTAAATTAATTGCAACGGATGAACTCGATAACCCGGACTATGCCGCTAATCCTGAAAACAGATGTTATTTCTGCAAGCAAGAACTATTCGGCAAGCTGGCTGAATATGCCAAAGAAGTCGGCGCGAAACATATAGTCGATGGTTCAAACGCCTCCGATTTGAATGATTATCGTCCTGGAAGGCGCGCTGGAAAAGAGCTTCAAGTGCGGTCGCCATTTGCCGAAGCCGGCATAAATAAAGATGATATTCGTACACTGGCAAAGAAACTTGGCTTGCCAAACTGGGATAAACCATCCATGCCATGCTTGTCATCAAGGATACCTTATAATTCGCCGGTAACGCCTGAAAAATTAGAGCAGATTGCCGCTGCCGAAAAGTATTTACGAGAACTCGGCTTCAAACAATTTCGGGTGCGCCATCACGGCCAAATCGCCCGGCTGGAGATTGATGATTTTAACTTGATATTAAAAAACGGCTTGAGGAATAAAATTAACAGCGAATTGAAAAAACTTGGCTTCGATTATATTGCGATTGACCTTGGGGGATTTCGTTCCGGTAATTTAAATATTAATATAAGATGAAAGGATTAAAATGGCTGATTCAGACAAACAAATTGCAATTACAGGTACTGTAAACAAAGAAAAAAGAGAACTGGCTCTAAATAAGAATATTCAGATTCCTGATGAGGCTATTCCTCCGGGATTAGCGGTTACGGCTACTGTTGAGGGTCATCATTTGCACCTATCTTTTAATGAGGACATAGCCTTAGTGGTAGTTTCCGGCGAGAAAAAACGGACAATTACTTTTAAGGAATTGACCCTGTCGAACAAATTTGCTTTAGAGGCATTGGTTATGCTTTTGGTGGAAAAGAAAGTTATCGATGCCAAAGAACTTGAAAAAACAATGGACAACGTGCGCAAATCTCATTTTCATGGCGCGCCGGAAGCTAAAAATGAATAAATAGCCTGCTGAGAGAAAATGGAAACGCTTACTTGGATATCGCATCCCGCTAAGAGAAGAAAAAAAGCAACGGTATTAACGCTTATATTTATGCATGCCGTGTTTGTGATGGTTTATGTTATAACCAGTTCTATAGCAATGGTCGTATTGGCTGGCTTGATATTTATAGGAACTTTATCAACCTATTTCTTCCCTACCAGATATGAGATATCCAAAGACAAAGTGAAAGTGAAATATCTATTAACAAAAATTGAGAAAGACTTGAAGGTTTTTCGTTCATTTTATTCTGATAAAAACGGAGTGCTGTTATCACCCTTTCTTTCACCATCGCGATTAGAGAATTTCCGTGGTTTATACGTGCGGTATCATAATAATAAAGAAGAAGTTGACTCATTTGTAAAAAAGATTTTTGAGGAAAGAGAAAATGAGTCATAAGCAATTTTTTGATGCGCCGGGTGGAAAAAAACCGGACGATAACACTAAACCCACTCCCGATGAGCAGGAATTATTAAACAATTTTGCTGAATGGATTGTCAAGAAAGGCTTGACCGTACCGGCAATCATGTTCTTTGAAATGTCTAAACCGCTAAACTGGATCGGTTCGCAGGCGATGTTAGTCGCTGAACCGGCCGCTTGGGCGTTAGCTCCCTTTTTGCAGGCTTTTTTCGGGTTGAGACATGAAGATTATTTAAAGTTTCAAAAATTGATGGAAAAACGCCACAGTATGGAAAGTTTTATCTTAACGATAGAAAATTATGATGCGGAAGCTAAAATAAAAGAAAAAGAGATAAAAAAGAAATACAAAGCTGAAAAGAAAGAATTAAAAGCTAAGAAGAAAGCAAAACGTAAGAAATTTTTCCGCAAGGTTCTCAATAAAAAAGATGCGGATGATTTTAATAATCTCTCAAACAATTAATTAATTGCAAAACGTAATTATTTTCAGTATACCATAATAATACTATGATAAATGTTTTTTTAAACCTGCTGATAATAGCAGTTTGCGGTGTTGGTTTATGGTGGAGTGCCAATCTTGTTGTTGATGGCTCCACAAATATTGCTCGCAAGCTGGGCATTTCCAATCTGGCTATAGGATTGACAGTTATCGCTTTTGGCACCTCGGCACCGGAATTCGCGGTTACTGCAATAGCGGCAATCAAAGGTCAGGGGGATATATCAGTTAGCAATGTTGTCGGCTCAAATTTCTTAAATCTCGGCCTTGTGCTGGGGTCAGTTGCTTTATTTCGCGCTATCCCAACGACACAGGTAAAAGCTCGCCGCGAGGGAGCAATATTAATAGGCGGGACATTGCTTTTTATAATGCTGATGGCCGATTTTAAAATGGCTCGCTGGGAGGGATTTTTATTTTTGGCCTTGTTGATTGCCTACATACTTTATATGTTTTTCAGTAGTTCGGCAAACCAGGAAAAGATACCGGAAGGTGAATTTAAATACTTGGATGTGATCAAACTTATCGGCGGTTTGGTCATTATTCTTGTCAGCAGCAATTATCTCGTTGAAGCCGCTGTTGTGCTTGCTCGTCAGATTGGCATATCCGAATGGATGATTGGCGAGACGATTGTCGCCTTGGGAACATCTCTTCCGGAACTGGCTACATCTTTGGCGGCTGTTATTCGCGGCAATTACGGCTTATCCATAGGCAATTTAATAGGCAGCAATCTATTCAATCTCTTTGGCGTACTTGGTCTGGCGGCGATTCTTCGTCCGATGACTATAGACCAAGATGCTTTCAGCCATCTAATCTGGCTGCTGGCTTTTATGGTCTTAGTAGTTATATTTATTAGAACGAACAGAAAAATCAGTCGTCTTAAGGGCGCAGTGTTGATATTGATTAATGCGGCGGTTTGGGTCAAAGGGTTTTTAGAACACTAATACTGCTGTAATTATCAACGAATTAAAATCACTACTGTCCGGAATTATGTGAACATATAGCGTTAAGAACACACCCCTGACCCCCTCTCAAGAGGGGAATAAAAAATGTTGGCGTACGAGGACGTACTCCAACCACTTTAATCTCTCTCAAGAGGGGAATAATATCTGCGTCAACACGATATATGATTATGCAATTTAAAAGTCCCCCGTAATTGGCGAGGGATTTAGGGTTCCATGTCAACCCTCATTTGCGGGATGTTATCAAAGCCCCCCCTCTTGAGAGAGAATTTAGGGGTGTGTTGACAGTTGTAAAAATAATAAAACAATTATCTTATATGTTTTTTTTCTGTGAGGTTATTTTTTACCAAAATGTGTAATGACATTGATTAATCACAATGCCTTAAATGATAATCACTGCTATTATAAAATTCCAACCTGCCTGCCGGCGGGCATGGCTGCAAAATCTAAGTTTATATAACACCTTATATTTTATGCAGAATTCCTGCCATTATTTAATAGCAAAAATACAAAACAATTCAATTGTTTTCAAAATGAAACCCTTAACCTTAATCAATATATTTTTTAGCCGAATAAATATATATTACAATTTAATCATCTTAAAAAAGAAATCCCACCACAGGAGGATTAATGCTATCATCAAACGTAGGAAGATTAACAACAACAAAGATATATGTAGGCACGCTTTTTATATCGATTCTTTCGTTTTTCACAACCTTTAAAGGCTTATGCATAATACTATCATGGGAATTAGCCTTGCTTGGTTCCTTGGGCATTCAAACAGCGATGTTGGGAATTGCTTGGAATCTGATAAAAATCAAGGAAGACCGCAAAAATTATGTCATAGCTTTCTCGGTGGCGGCGATTTTTTCCATTTTCTTTTCCTATGCAAACTTCGATACAAATCTGAAAGCCAACACCAGACCCCGTGAAGCCCGAAGCGCCTATTATGAAGCGGTCAGACCAGTATTATCAGAATATGCCTCAATTACTAAAAACGCCGCTATCAAAGCCCGCTATCAATGTAATCGCCTTAACAGCTTAATCAATATGGAAGAAGAAAAAGGTTGGTCAACAATCATTGATGAGGGCAGTCAGGATAAGTTTCTGCAGTCAATCATTGATGGCGCCAGGTTGACAGTTGAATCATGGAAACAATCAACCGGCACAGATTATCGTCAAGGGAAAGGCCGGGGTATAATAATCAATTATCTCGAAAGCAGGCAAAGTCAATCAGAAACCAATCTTAAATACATCGAGAGCTATATCTATTTACTTGATTCTCTTACATTAAGCCTGACAACACATATGACAGTAACCGATCAATATAATATCGTTAATAAGGCTTATGTAAATCTCCCCATAAGCGTTGTTAGCATTATAAATTATGACGAAGGGCTTCATGGAATTTCAACGCCGCCTTCAATCAGCGTTTATACCGAAAAGCCCGCTAATACTCAACAGGCTTTAATGCTGGTAATTAACGACTTGTTTCACATGGATAGACTGGCATTCTTATCGCTTATGCTGGCAATAGCCATCGACTTTATTGTTATTCTTATAGCCTTTGCAGGCAGTCACATAATGGCTAAATCTGATTTTATGCTTGAGAAAATCAAAGGAGATACCGCTAAACGTCTAAAAAGTATTAAACTTGAGGATACTGAAAAATTCAACAAGGTACTTGAGAGCAATCTCGAAATTTATAAAAAAGCCGCCCAGTATGGCAAAGATATATCAACGATTACCGATTATTACCAGAATTCGAGAAATAGCGGCAATTCCGGTTCAAGAAATAAATCTGTCTCTATTAAATATGCCGGTCCGGGCAGTAAGCCATTTATAGCAAAAGAAAAATCGAGATTGGAAAAATGGTTAAAATCATCCAAACAACATATAGAATAAATTCACAATGGATTGATTTGCTGATTAGCGTATTATCTGATTTTCAAATTATAATAAGGATATTTTACTTAAGATTTCCTCTGAGTTTTTGGGTAATTAATTATGAAATTTACTCTGACTAAATGTGTATTAAAACTGTGAAAAACCAGCATGAAATTTAAGCATTTTTTACTTCAAAGTATTAATTCATTCAAGTTCTTGTCGATAAAATATTTAGTATAGGTTATAATTATGAGCATAACAAAAATACAATTATTCAAACAAGTGCCGCTGTTTTCCGGAATTCCAAAGGAATTATTCAACCATCTGATAAAAGTAGTAAGCGAACGCACTCTTCCTGCCGGGGAAATATTGTTTTCTGAAGGCGATACAGGTAAAACATTTTATATCATTAAATCAGGTAAAATTGATATCCTAAAAAACGACTCCGCTTCAAATAATGAGATTAAGCTGGCAACTCGCGGTGAAGGTGATTTTTTTGGAGAGATGGCGCTTCTGGAAAGTTCCCCAAGGTTTGCTACAGCCAAAGCAATCAAAAAAACTGTTGTTTTGGAACTATCGCGAAAAAATTTCAGAAAAATAATTGCCGAATATCCATCAATTGCCTTAGAAATAATGAGCGAATTATCCTCACGGTTGCGTCAGGCCGACCTTCAATCGATTCGCGACCTTCAAAGGAAAAAAGAACAGCTTGAAAAGTCTAATAAAAAATTACTACAAACTACTCAGGAACTGAAAAAATCAAACGAAAGCATACAATCAGCCAACAAATTTCTGGAAACGATTATTTCCGCCTCGCAATTTTTTATAGTTGTTACCGACAATCAAGGTAAAATATTTATATTTAACGATGCCGCTAAAAAAGTTTTCAACATCATTTTTAGTGATATTGCCTGGTCAAATATCGATTCTGTTCTTAAGCCGGTTGGGAATAGCAATCTGCTTTCGGAAATCGAGAAAAATCTCGCCGAGGGAAAAACCTGGTCGGGCGATGTTTTAAATTTGACTCAAGATAATAAAAAACAATTTATTGAACTTGTTGGAGCCAGAGTATTCGATGAAAAAGGGGACACTTTCGCATCTCTTTATATGGGGCGGGATATTACCGAGGAAAAGAATGTTGAACGCCAGATGATATTCCTCGACCGGATGGCTAGCAGAGGCGAAATGGCTGGGGAAATAGCCCATGAGTTAAACAATTTCCTTGCGGTTGTAATGGGAAATCTTGAGCTGCTTCAAATGGAAATTCAAATGAGCAAAACCGATAAAGCTTTGAAAAAAATCAATTCCATGCAAGGCGGGCTCGATAAAATAAGAAAATTCGCGGATAGTTTGATGATGTATTCAAGTCCGGATTTGAAAAAAGAGGAATTCGATATTCATTCGTTTTTTGAAAATGAGCTATTCTTCATTAAAGCCCACAGTCGTTTTGATAATATCAAAATTGTCTTTGATTTTGCTAAAAGCATGCCTTTAATAACCGCTGATAAAAGCCAGATTCAACAGGTATTAATAAATCTGCTAAACAACGCCGCTGATGCCGCTGAAAATTTGCCTGATAGAAAAAGCAAGATTGTAGTTAAAACACTTTACCAGCCGAATGATAATTCAATAATTATTTCAGTTACCGATAACGGAGTAGGTTTTGTCGATGATAGCCTTGATAAAGTATTCAGGCAGCATTTTACAACTAAAGAAAGAGGACATGGATTTGGTCTTCTGGCGGTAAAGAGGGTCGTTAAGAACCATGCCGGCAAGGTCTGGGCTGAAAATAACCCCGAAGGCGGGGCTATATTTTATATTCAATTACCGATAAACTCCGAAGAAGTAAAATCAGCTATTCCATCTAATGTAAGCTAAGTTATGGATATACTGTTTTTCCTAATATTAGGACATTTCTGCGGCGATTACGCTTTTCAGTCTGACCGCATGGCTGAACGCAAAAAATCGTCTTTAATAATACTATCATATCATGTAATAGTATATACTATTTGTATCGGGGCATTTTTCGTGTTCTATTCGCTGTTATATTATCCGGGGTTGTTTTATCAAACTGCCACCTTATTATTTTTAGGAATATTATATATTGAGCACTGGGTACAGGATTTCATTAAGAACCGTAATGAAACCTGCTCGAAACAAAACTATTATATCGATCAGATGATACACATTGCTGTTTTATATTTTTATCGAATTTTTATATATTCTGGTTAATCAAGGTGAGCAATACCGAATTAAAATATCTAATCCCTTATTTGCCGGATATATTAATCAATACTGCTGATTGTGATATAAACAATACCGAAAATAGAATTATAAACGGAACATTGCTGTTTGCCGACCTCTCGGGTTTTACCGCTATGTCCGAGAAATTGGCCATTATGGGCAGACTGGGCGCCGAAAAATTGGCTGGCATAATGAATAACTGTTTTAATCCGCTTCTGGGATTGGTTTTTGCTACTGATGGTGATGTTGTCAAATTTGGAGGGGACGCTTTTCTTGCCCTTTTCACCGGTAAAGATAATGGTTTAAAAGCTTTCAATTGCGCCAATAATCTGATTAACTGGGTAAATGAGAACAGCAGAATTTCCACATCAGCAGGTGATTTCACGCTTGGCATTCATGCCGGTATAAGCAAGGGCGATATTTTCAATTTTACTATAGGCAGTAAACGGCGCGATCATCTCTTTTGCGGACAAATAGTCGAGAACGTTTATGCCGCCGCTGATGCCGCTGAACTTGGTCAACTGGCAATGACAAAAGAAGCCGCCCGGTTTTTTAATAACCTTGATTTCAATGAAACCGATGACGGGTTCTATATCTGCCAAAATTTAAGTAAAACCTGTAATTATAAACCGGCAATAAGATCTATCGCAGAAAAAACTGCCGCTAAACTATGTTTGGAAAAGTTTATCATAACAGGCCTTCAAGACCAGCTTCATTTCAATAACGGTATAATCGAGGGTGAACATCGGGTTCTAACAAACCTTTTTATCGGTGTAAATTCATTAAGGAAAAACCTTGAGGCCAATATCGATGAATCCATTTCGGTTATAGATGAATATTTTACCATACTTAACGATATTATTATAAAATATGGCGGCGCCTTTGCTCGGCTTGACTCCAGCGGAACTTCTGAAAAGATGCTGATATTTTTCGGCGCGCCGGTGTGTTCCGGCCGTGATGCTCAAAACTGCTTGAAAGCTGTTTTGGAGATAGAGTCAGCGATGCAGGACATAAATAAAAAATTCGCTTACCCAATTAAGCATCGCTACGGCATCAATACCGGCCTTTGTTTTGTCGGCGATGTTGGCGGACAATGGCGGCGAGAATATACGGCTATGGGAGATGCTATCAATCTGGCAGCGCGTTTGATGTCTAAAGCTGATTACGGGGAAGCTTTAGTAGGTGAAGAAACAATAAAAATATGCGGCAATGATTTTATTACCTGTGATGGCGGTCATGTTAAGGTAAAAGGCAAACAAAAACCGGTTAAAGTATATTTCCTTGAAAAAGAATTTATTAAGGAAAGCTCAACTGAGCTTATTATCGGCCGGGAAAAGGAACTAGAACAGGTTCGCTTATTTATCGAAAAAATTGCAAATGATAAAAGGGCATTCTTGTTAGTTTCGGGAGAACCGGGTGCCGGAAAATCGCTTTTATGCGGCAGGATTAAAAATATCTCTATCGAAAAAGGACTGCTAAACATTGAGAGCGCCTGCTTCAAGCATACGGAAAAAACGCCTTACGTCCCTTTAAAGGCATTGCTAAGCGGTCTTTTGAAGTTATCGTCAAAATCATCGCAAAAACAAAAACGAGCAGCTCTTCAACAACAGATTAGAAATATAGGCGAAAGCGAATGGGAACCATTAATAGCGCCTTTGTTGGATTATTTTCCAGCAGTGCCGCCAGAGATAAAGAATTTACCGGATGATATTAAGAAGCAAAAAATCAACGATATCCTGAGTCGTCTAATTTGTGAAATCAATAGTAAAAACCGGTCTCTGCTAATTATCGATGATATCCAGTGGATAGATGAGACATCGTTTAATATAATAAAAGCGTTAAAAGGATTAAATAATTCACCGGGGATTGTATTTATCAGCCGCCCCGGTAAAATTTATGATGAACTGACTAAATCGTCGGATGTGACGAACATTAATCTTGGCGGTTTGACATCCGAAAATTCCCGCAAGCTGTTTTTAACTATTCTGGAAGGTATATTGCCCTCTGAGGATATCATCCAACAAGTTATAGAAAAATCCGGCGGTAATCCTTTTTATTTGGAGGAGATGGCTCGAGCCTTTATAGAATTAGGTTCTGAAAGATTTAACGCCGCTGATAATATACCATCAGGTATAGAATCGGTTATCACCGCCAGAATCGATAATCTTGGGGAAATGGTAAAAAAAACCGTTCGCACTGCCAGCGTAATAGGCAGAGTATTCCCATATAATGCTTTAAAAAATATATTCCCTGATAGAAAAAGGGTTGGCAAATTGCGGGAATATATCGAAAATCTGGCGCATCTTGATTTAACTCCGCTTGAAAGACAACAACCGGTGTTGGAATATATTTTCAAACATATTTTAACTCAAGAAGTTGCCTATAACGGCTTGCCATTTTCATCTCGAAAAAGCCTTCATATTAAAACTGCCGAGTTTTATATTAGTAAAAAGCGGTTTTTGAAACGCAAGCCTGATGTTCCCGCTCATCATTACCTTTTAGCCGGCGAGGAGCTTAAGGCTTTACCTTATCTATTTATGGCAGGGCAAAAAGCGGTTTCCGAGTTTGCCAGCAGCGAAGCTTTCGGATTTTTTAATAGAGTTATTGAAATATCTGAAAAACATAACAACAAAGAATATCTCGCTAAAGCGTTACAGAACAGCGGCGAACTGGCAAAACACACAGGCAATTACAAACTGGCAGAGGAGAATTATTCGCGACTGAAAATGTGTATGGCGGGGAATATCACTATGACAGCGTTGGCGTTGCGTGAAATTTCACTGATTCACCGTCTGACAGCTGACTATGACAAAGCCGAAATAATTATCGATGAACTGGGAAAACTTCTGCCCGATGATATTCCCATTAAAATATTTAATCTCAATGGCAAGGCGGAAATCGCCCGCCGCCGGGGTAAACTTCAAGATTGTCGGGAATTATTACTAAAGGCTCTGAAGTTATGCAGGGAAAACGACCCTCCCCCGAATTTGGAGGCAGTTGTTTACAATAATCTGGGTATTTGCCACTGGAGTATGGGTAAAATAAAAGAAGCTGCCGTTTACTATAAATCAGCCTTAGCCCTATATCGTCGATTGAAAGATTTAAACGGACAGTCAAAGATTGTAAATAATCTAGGTATTATAAGCGATGAAATGGGCAAACTTCATCAGGCAGCCAATTCATATGAAAAAGCGGAGAAAATTTTCATACGTATCGGAGCTTCCCGCTCAGAGGCATTCGCCTGCGCTAATCTTGGTACAAATTTTTCAACCAGAGGCTATTTATTAAAGGCTGCTGATAAACTAAACCGGGCACACACAATATTCAAAAAAATCGGCGATCAACATAGTTTAGCATATACAATCGGCGACCTTGGGATAGTATATTTGCGTGAAGGGGATATCGGGAAAGCTAAAAATTATTTAGCAGATGCGCTTGAAATGGCGCTTCAATTGAAAGACGAAGAGTTTATCTTAGAATCAAAAGTCAGATTAGCGCGGTTAAGACTTAACGAAGCCAAATTAACTATTTCTGAAGTTGAGAAGTTAATTGATAAAGCCAAAGAAGTCGGTTCGGCGGAATTGGAAATCAAATCCCATATACTTAAAGGACTATTACAATTAAGCACAGGCAATTACGATATTATTAATGGTACTATTGAAATGCTAAATAATATGGAAGAAATAAGGAATTACCCCGAACTCGAATTGGAATTATCGAAATTGAAAATCCTATTTCATTATATATTTAATGACAAAACAATCGCTATTAAGTTATTAAACACGGCATTCAAGAAAGCAATATCGGGCGATTTAGCCATAATGGTGTCTGACTTGATAGTAGTTGGCAATGGCTGCGGTTTGATGTTGGAAATTCCATCGAATATATCAGGTAAGATTAGCCAATATTTTGAGAGACTGAAAAATAACATGGAATCTGCCAAACATGAACAACTTATGGTTTTCATCAAAAGAAAGACTGAATATTTAAAAAGTATGTTAGCCAATTGTCAAGATAAGCAAAATCAGTCAAAAGTATTGGATTTTACCAATAAATAGGGAATTTTCCCAATAATTCTTAGGCGTTTTATCCGCAATTAAATCATTGTCGTCTTTTCTATTATATTTAATAACAATAGGTTATAACATTCTGCAGAAAATCCCGTTTTTGGGATAATTATATGCTTATTGAATATTTCAAAATAGCTAAAGAAATAATTAACAAAAAGGAAGTAATAAACAAGGAGAAAAACATGAACAAGATGGTGAGAAGCTGTACTTTATTAAGTATTATAGCAGTATTAGTTGTTGGTTTAGTATTCTCCGGTTGTTCAAATGACACCCCTCTCGGTCCTGATTCTAATGTCGAACAGACGTCATTAAATAGAATGATTCTGCCGTTGGGAGGAAGCACTACAACGCAAAGTAAGGGCGGTGGTGTTGGTGATCTAACTGTAGTTACGGCAGTTGAAGTTGATAAAGTAATAAAAGCTTCAAGTGGCGGAAAAATAGATATTGTTGATAATTCTTATGAACATCTTTTTACTATTCAAGAGAATGCCATTCCGACCGATACGCTGATTACTATTGCAAAAACTCATGAAATGGTTAATGAAAATGAATCGGCTGTTTTTGAATTTGGTCCTGATGGTTTGGTATTTAGCAGTTCTTCTGTTCTCGAATTTGAAATGGCAGAATTAGACTCTTCTGCCGCTACTGCAAAACTGTACTATTATGACCCTTCTGATGAAACTTGGGATTTGCAGGATACTAAGTCGGTTGTTGATGGCAAGGTTGCTTTCGATATCGATCATTTTAGCAGATATGCAATAAGCGATTAATAAAAAAGGGTGGAATATATTAAGTAAAGCCTGCCATTGGCGGGCTTTTTTATTTGCGCCAAAATGCAGAGTTATTGATTGCCAAGCGGTACTTGGCAACCAATATGTAGAATTTTCGTGTGGCAGGAGCTCTTTCCTGCCATTTTACAATCATGGCTTTTCAAAAGCGTTATCGGGTATATCCGGATTGATATTAAATTTCGTTATCTCTATCCGGCCGATTTTCTGGCCATTAAGTTTTCTGTGTGTTACAAACGGGATTTTTATACCTTCAGTCTCTATGAAATTATCATAAGTTTCCTCAATAGTGCCATCGCCCAATGGCGACGAGCCCCAATAGGATTTCGAGACTATAATATTATTCTCGGCATTAAATCCTATCCTGCAAACTCTTTCATCGTTTTTATCAAGCAATACAACAAATTCAACGCGAGTATCACCGACAACATCCTTGCCGTCATATACGGCTTTGTAAGTGGGGTTATCCGACATCCGGCAAATACATATCGTATTTCTCGCTATATCTTGAATATCCTTTTTAATGTCCTCATCGGTTTTCGGCACAAGCTGGCCAGCTTGGTCGGCTTTCCAGCCTTTATTGCCGTTTCTGATATCAAACATCTCCCGACCCATCATATTAACAACCGTTCGATTTTTATCCGGGTAAACATCAAGGCTTTCGATTCCAATCGGGAATTCGCCCTGCGGGGTCATAATTGTAAAAGTTGCCTTTGTTGAAACAGAATTTATTTTCTTGAAATTTTTCAACCCACCATGAGCGGCAACTGCCATATCTATTAATTTTTTTCCTTTTGCCAGGTTTTCCGGGGTTATTGAAAGCTCGCCGGCGGTCTCGCCCGATGGGATTGTAATATCGATTTCATTAATCGAACCCATATTTAGCTCCGTTAAAGGCAAATCGAAATCTTTGGCATCTCCCAAAACCAATATCTTAATCGCATCCGGCCTAAGATTTTTCCGGGCGGCTTCAATTACATCATTATCGGTTACTTTTTCTACGCCCTCTTTTTGCTTGAATATTAAATCTTCCGGCAAGCTATAAAAATCGTAATTCATCAGCCTGCCAATAACCTCAGATTTGGAATCAAAATTAAATACAAATGAATTCAGATAGCCATCCTTGCCCAATTTCATCTCATTTTCGGTTGGCGGGTCTGTCTGCATACTTTTAATTTGCTCTAACATTAATTTTATCGCTTTAACAGTCGTTTGAGGTTTGGTGGAAGCATAAGCATAGAAAATGCCGGGATATTCTATATTGGCTGAATATCTGCCAAAAGCCACATAGGCTAAACCCTCTTTTGAACGAACATTGTCTGTCAAGCGGCTACCGAAACCTCCGCCAAGCACACTGTTCATTACTATCCGAGCCGGGTAGTCTTCATCTGCAACAAGTCCGCCGATATGTCCCATTAATATGTAAGTTTGAGGCAAATCCTGTTTGTAGATATAATTAACGGTGTTTTCAAATCTATAATCTACCTTAGGAGGAAGGGGAACTTCAATATTGCCTTTCTGCCAGTCGCCAAAATACTTTTTCACCTTTTTTATTACATCTTTTTTCTTAAAGTCGCCCCAAATCGCTATCTGGATATTTTCAGGGTGATAATATGTTTTATGGAAATTAAGTAAGTCATCACGAGTAATAGAGTTAATGCTTGCATATTCAGCATGACGGGCATAAGGTGATTCGGAGCCATAGATAAGCTTTATATATTCTCTAATGGCAATTGGAAACGGCTCATCGTTGCGGCGGGAGATTGCAGTTCTTGCTTGGACTTTAGCCAGTTCAATTTTGTCCTCATCGAATACCGGACGGCGCAGGATTTCTGCCAGAACCTGCAAGCCAAGGTCGGTGTATTCGCTTAATACTCTCACTGAGGCATTCCCGGACAATCGACCGATGGATGTTTCCACGCTGGCGCCGATTCCCTCAAGCATCTCGTCGATATCATCGCCAGTCCATTTTTTCGTGCCGCCGGTACGCATCACAGTACCGCATAATGAAGCCAGACCAACCTTATCGGCAGGTTCGAGATAAGAACCGCAGTTTACTCTAACAGAAGCCTCAAATGTCGGCAGACTTTTATCCTCAACTAAGTAAAGCCTGATGCCATTATCGAGGGTGGTTTTATCTACTTTGGGAATCTCAAGCTTATTCAATGGAGGAAATTCAAGATTGTCAACTTCCTGGGCGCTTAGATTTATCGAGCTAAATATCAAAACCAGCGCTATAAATACCGTTAATATCATTTTATTTTTAAGCATCATTTAAACCTCGCCTTAGTTTTCTATAGTATTCATAACACCAACCGTGCAATTATCACGGTTAAGGTACTGTTTAGCTACCCGTTGAATATCCTCAGCAGTGATAGCGTTTATTTTATCTAATTCATTGAAAAGTTCGCGCCAATCACCAGAGTATGTCTGATAAGCGGCTAATTGCGCAGCCAATCCCCCATTGCTATCGAGGTTAAAGATTAATTCGGCTTTAGCCCTGGCTTTTATTTTTTCAACTTCTGCCAAAGGTATTAATTCAGTTTTAAGCTTTTCGATTTCGGTCAATATCTGTTTCTCGCACTCTTCATTCGAGTGGTTTTGCGATGGTATAGCATAGACGAGAAATAAACAGGGATATTTGCTGGCAGGATAACCGGGATACACGCCAACCTGAACCGCAATTTTTTTCTCTTTAACTAAGTTTTTATGTAACATTGATGTTCTGCCCTGACCAAAGTAATCAGCCAATGCTTCAATAGCCAGCCAGTCAGGATGAGTTGACTCGGGGATATGCCAGCCAGCCACTAATAATGGCTGAGAGGGGTCTTCCATATAGACCCGCCGTTCGCTTTTCTGTTCGGGTTCCACAGTAGTTACCGGTTCCGGAGGAGATTGATAGGGAATCGAGCCCCAGTATTTTTCAGCCAGCTTTATTATATCCTTAGTTTTAACATCTCCGACAACGGCAATGACCATATTTGAGGGAACATAATGCTCCTTATAAAAAGCCATAGCGGCTTCGCGGGTGTAATTATTGATGTCGCTGGTATGTCCTATAATTGCAATGCCATAGGGATGGGCTTTAAATGCGGCGGCTTTCATTTCATCAATCAATCGTCCGAATGGACTGGATTCAAGCGTCATTCTGCGCTCTTCCATAATAACATCACGCTCTTTAAACATCTCCCGCAACACCGGTTCTTTGAACCGCTGTGATTCCATAGCCATCCACAGTTCAACTTTATTGGATGGATAGCTTGATGTATACATAGTGAAATCCATTGAAGTGCCGGCATTCAGACCAACACCTCCTTCGCGTTCTACAATTTGGCTGAATTCATTGGGAACTACCAGTTCATAGGAGGTTTCACGAGCGGTATCATACGCCTTGTTTAATATTGCCAGTCTTGTCGAGTCGGCATAACGGCCTTTTAGCCGTTCTTTGCGCAATTCCATAAATATTGAGTCTTCTGCTGCAATCAGTTTTAGTTCTTCCTCGATATTTTTACTGCCGATATATTTAGTTCCCTTAAAAGCCATATGTTCAAACATATGAGCCAGACCAGTATATCCCTTGGGATCATCCGAGCCGCCAACATTTGCCCAGGTTACAAACGAAACTACCGGCGCGTCATGACGTTCCATGATAATAATCTTCAGACCATTATCCAGATTGTATTCTGTAATTTTCTTTTTGACTTTGGAAAAATCGAAACTTGATGCAGTAGTCGTCATCGTCAGGATAACACAGATTGTAATCCATATAATCCGGTTAACTGTCTTGTTCATTCAGACCTCCTTAAGGTTTACTTATAAGAACAGCTGATAAATTAACATAAAAACCTATAAAAGTTAAGTGTTTTATAAAAATATGCAGGGATTTGATTATTAAGCCGTGCGATGCACATAAAATCTGATGTTGAGACTACAATCTTGCCAATTCAATTTGCGGACCAGCAGTTGCTTTTGATAAAAGCAATAATCCTAAAACAATCATTGAGAAAACCATAATTGCTTTATGGCGTTGATTAATAGACAGCATACTTATTTTCTCCTTCTCGCGATGGTTTAAAGCATACGTTTATTATACTTAATAAACTACGGAAATTTTCGTAGAAAGTTTTAATAAAAAATGGGGAATGCTAATAAAATCCTATTAGCTCCATAATCAATAAACTGTTATGGATATTAGGACTGTTTCATTCAATAATTTTTGATTGGTTTTAAAATCTACTCAAAATGCGCATAACCCTCATCAAATGAGGCATTAGAAAATGTGGATTCCTGTATCAAATGCTCTATAACTTCCACATTAGCCGGTGAAATACTCACAAGCTGAAAGCCGGAATCATAGAGATCGGGATTAGACGCTTTTTTGCACCATTTGCTTTTTGCGCCGAAAGAAATGGATTTCTTCCCTTCTATGCCAACAGGCAATACCATCCTTAGCTGAAATGTTCTATCCGTTTCAATAGGTTCATCGCTGATTAGCTTCATGCCATCGGTAGTAATATCTACTAAGCGTCCTTTAAGTTCATGAGTATCCTCATCGAATATTCGCGAGTAGTAAAATGTATGTCTTCTCGTGAACTGTCTTTTTTCTGTCATAATTGCCGCTCCTTCAACAATGTCTTTGATAAACTTGCTTAACGGTTAGCTTGTTAATTTTTGTAATGAACATTCATTTCTTTTCTTGCAATATCTGATTAAATTATCGGCTTTATGTCAATATAGCTTAACCCTTATCGAAATATTTGTTAAACGATGATATCCGCTTTAAGCTGCTGTATTATAAGCTTAGGTTTTTTTCACTACTGTCCGGGCTTTTGTCCGCCTTAAGCGGATGCAATAGTGATCATCATCGAATAAGAATCGACTTCTGAAATCTAATTCCTCCTGTCGGCGGACAGGCATGAGATATTATGCAAAGCAAAAAAATAGAACTTGTTTGCCTATAAAGATATTCTAACGACCTATTATTTTAGTGAAAGGCTTTCTGAGTTTCCGTTTTCACGAGAATGACATTACTGAGTTCCCGTTTTCACGAGAATGACAATACTGGATTCCCAGCTGTGGCGCTATGATATTTTTTTGCGGTTCTTCAATTTCATCCAACCACAAATTGACTTTCAGTTCTTAATCTGTTTTATTAGCGGAAAATTAAACTCGGTTTCTTAAAATAAAGGAGGCGATAATGCCTGATGATGTTTATAAACTATGGCCGGAATTGAAGTGGATTAAAGATGACGGCCTTCGCGTCAAAACCGCCGAAACATGGGAACTGGCACTGCAGGAAAGCAAGCTGAATGCTGATGACTTAAACGAAATACCTTTCACTTTACTGGTTAAAGATTGCCCGGTAACATTCATGGAACATAAGCGGGCAGTCGTTCACATTGCTTACACAGCGGCAAAATCAATGCAGAATTTCTTTGGCGATAACCTGCCAATCGATATCGATATTGTCATCTCCGGCGCTATTTTAGCTGATGTTGGCAAGCTTTTGGAATATGACAAAGTTGATGGTAAAGCCGTGGTAAGCGCTTATGGCAAATACGTGCGGCATCCCTTTTCAGGCGTTGGCCTGGCTATGAAATGCGGCGTACCGGATAAAGTCTGTCATATCATCGCCACGCATGCCGGCGAGGGCGATTTATTTAAGCGCACAACCGAGGCTTATATTGTGCATCATGCCGACTTTATGAGTTTCTTGCCCTTTAAGAATCTGTAGATACAATCATGCTTATTGATGCCCATGCACATCTCGACAGATACGAGAGTCAGCTCGAATCGGCTCTCAATGAAATAAACCGGCATAAGATATTTACTATCAGCAACTCAATGGATTTGCATTCATACAGCCGCAATCTTGAGATAGCGAGAAAATGTCGCTTTGTCCTACCCGCTTTTGGAATTCATCCCTGGCATGCCGACAGTTACTGTGAACGGCTTGACGAGCTTGAGAAGCCAACGAGTGAAAGCATAATAATTGGAGAAATCGGCCTGGATTATCATTTTATTGACGATGAAACCCGCTATCCGGCGCAATGGAAAGTGTTTGAATTTTTCCTCAAAAAAGCTAAGGAACGAAACAAGCTTATCAATGTTCGTACCAAGGAAGCTGAACAGGACGTATTAAACCTTTTAGATATATATGGAATAGAAAAGGCGATTATTCACTGGTATTCCGGGCCTTTAGATATTCTTGGGGACATGGTGGATAAGGGATATTATTTTACTATCGGCGTTGATGTTCTTTTTTCAGACCATATCAAGGAAATAGCCCGCATACTGCCATCAGAGCAATTGCTGACAGAGACAGATAATCCCGGTGGTTATAACTGGCTGGCAGGTAAGCCGGGTATGCCGGGGATACTCAATAACGTGATAAAGGAAGCTGCTGATATACGGGGAGCATCCGTTGATAATATAATTAATGTTGTGGAAAGAAATTTCAAACGCTTAATAGCTGATAACAATAAACTAAAAGAGGTTTTTGAAAAAGCCTGTAAATAGCCATAGGCGGTCAGAAACTTTATCTGACCGCACTATTTTTTTAATTCGGATTATTTACGAATCTTAACATGTGATTCTTCTGCCGGAGCTGTGGGAAGTAACTTCCGACAGCACAAAAATCCGTCTCAGGCGATGCCCTTATGCGCTGATGTTTTTTTATGTTGTGTCAGTTCGTAGTCCGCCTAAGGCGGATGAACTGACACATTTTGCTTGATAAGAAATCAGCAGGTTACTCTATTTTACTACGATCTGACTAAACAGTTGGATTTAACGTTAAAAGCATACCCCTGACCCCTCTCGAGAGGGGAATAATAAAAAGGCTGGTGCACGAGGACATGCACCAGCCACATATAACTCGCGCTCACGAGTTTATGGTATCAGCCCCAGCCAATCGCTGTACAGGAAATCGAGCCTGCCGATTAATAGCGACATACGCGACATTACCGTATATCCGAACGAGGCGCCGAAAGTAACCATAAGGAAATAGATGCCTATTTTGGCGGCGCCGCCGGTTATGCCTTTATGCTCTTTCGAGAAATAAAAATATGTCAATCCCGTAACTACGCCGATTAATATCAACAAGCTGTTGAAATTTGCCCAGCTAATAAAGCCGGGTTGGCCGATAACGATAAAGTTTTTCAGAGTATTCTCAATCTGCACCATTGCATTTGAGGCTAAGTATCGGGTAAGCTTTAGTCCGGCAGTGGTGCCGATAATGAATGCCAGCGGCCAGCGGGAAATCCAGCCGATACGAGGCACAAGCCTCAATACCATCATAATAGAGAGAATGCCCGCTACAACATACCATATTCTTTGGTCATATTGACCATGCGCAAAGATATTTTGAAGCGCGCCATCCTCGCCGCCAAAACCTAACAATTTTGTTACGCCGAGGTTATCAAAAAGCTTCGGTACAAGGTTTTGCCAGAAAAGCGAGATAAACCAGAAACCAGCTGAAACACCCAGAAAAATCGCCTCGGTGAGCTTATAGAAAGGGTTATCCTTATACAGAAATGATAAAATACCAAGCGTCAACAACGCGCCAATCCAGACTCCAATAACGGTCATAGTACCCCTCCTTTCTTTTCTTTACGGGTTGCGAAATAGGCAATATTAGCTACAATAATAAACAGCACAATTACGGTGTGCGCGAATGTCTGTCCAACCATGTATTTAACAGCCCGTCCTTTAAGATTTGTCAATATCTCGAACTCCGCGCCGCCTTTCATACCGCCTGCCAATCCCTGAAGCTGTCGGCCAAGATAGGGATACATCTGAGGCGCCTGAACCGCTGTATTGCCAGCGCCGACAGTAACACCAAAACGATCGGCCGCATACAGAACCCATTCCAGGGTTCCGGGATATCCTGCCGATAAGTTGAATACATAATCGATATTGGAGAAATTTTTCACACCGCGCATGATAGGAAATGTTCCTACAGCTTGACCGCGATAATCAAGCGGGAACATATCCGGTATTGAGGAGCCCATTCTCTGGATGACCATCTCATTCCCTGCCTGGAAACCAAGATTGATATAGTTCTCGCCATAAACAAATTTTTCTCCCTCCTTATCCTCCGCGATAACTCTAGCTCTTTCAGCCTGCACTGGTCCTTGCGGCCAGAGGCCAATCACTATAACTTTAAAATCGCGCTGCAAGGCATAGGTCAAGAACGTTTCCGCCATCGGCTGAAGTTCTGGCTCGGAGCTGGGGTCAAAATCGAGCGATATTAGCACTTTTGAGCCATCAGGCAATTTCTGCATAGATTCGACAAGCGACTCGACCGCCTCTGATATTGAAATATTCATTTCCATTGAAATAAACATGGGAATCGATAAAGCCACGAATATAAACAGAAAGATTATTCGACGATCGATATTCATTAATTTCACAAAGAAGTTTCTCATGCTTTCAGAAGCCATCTTAATCACCTCCCAGATATGAGCGTTCAATGCCAAGAATAAGACGCAATGATGTTGAGGCTATGCCCAGCGCAATGCCTATCATAATCGCTCTCTGACCAGCCATATTCAAGATATTCATAATCCATTCGGAAATTGATGACATATGCAGGAAATTAGGCAGCCAGCCGGTTAAATAATCGCCAAGAGGCACCTGGCCAAGCATTACAAAAAATGCCGCTAATAGCAGTATTGTCGCCTCTTTATTGCGCGCCCTAAATGCTCGGTAAGAAGCCGAACCCACATAGAAAGCCAAAAGGGCAAACATCATCGCTGTTAGGGGCGTATAAATGGAATCATAAATAAATCTGAAATCCGAACCTTCCTCCAAAAAACCCCGTCCGCTATATAATCCAACAATTATCGTAACAATAAAAGTGATTATGATTACAATGGCAAACTGCCAATCTTTCTGGTGTTTATATACTTTATCACCGGATACCTTTATGAGATTTAGAACTCCAAGCAGAATAGCAGCAGCCTCGATTACCGAAAACCAGTCGGCAAAAACCTCATTTAATGTGCCGAAAGGTTTATGGGGAATGAAATACTGAATAACCAGCACTGCGCCGACGATTCCTGCAATCATCAAGGGAACTTCACGTTTCATCGGCTAACCTCCTGTTACATTAAAAAGTGATGCAAAATTGCATATACCCAGAACCTGAATCACAAAACCGATAATCAGGGATAGTATAATCAACATTTTTCCAAAGTCTTGTCCCTTAAGAGAACCCAATTGCTTTGGCTCATGAGACAAGTAAGCGCTGGCGGCAAACAGCTCCTCCCCGATAAGAGTGTAATCGCAGGAAGCTACGAAGAATGGCAATTGGGAGGGCATAGCTGTTCCGGCAATCTGAATTGCGCCTATCGAATTTCCGGTTTCGGCTAAGATTAATGATTCGGCATAGAAAGCGCCCTGATAGAATATCGTGGCTGGTTTTTGGCGGACAATCAAACCATCGATACCGGCGGCATAGCCGAACTGGTCGTCGGTCAGGTAATACACCATATCATCCGAGTAGGTCTCGGGACGGCCGGCATTTATATAAGCCTCCTTAACTACCTCGCGCGCAGTAACCATAACCAGCGACCGCGAAACCGGCACATCTATACTTGCCTCATATTCAGCGGTCAGTTTCGCTACACGGCTAAGGATAGTCAAGCCGGCGATAGTCTGCACTTCGTTCATATCCTGAGTGCCGGGAATGAAGAATATCTTTCTCCCCATTTCGGTGGCTCTGCCAACAGCCTCATCGACAGCCTCCAAGCCGGCGATTTTTCTGATATACAGCTTCTTGCCGGCTTTAGCATGAGATATATAGTATAAGATTGCGCCTATTACTATAACCGTGAGGATGAACATATTAATCAAGTTGGTATTAAACCACTGCTGGCTGGAGACAACGCTGTCGGTTGCTGCCGTGCGAGCTAAAGCGCCCCCAGCTTTCGATTCTATTGTATAATAATAATCCGCGCCGTCAATAACCTTGTAATCGATATATGTCATCCATTCCAGTTCATTACCAACCTTAACGGGGACTTCATCGATTTTTTCGAATGGTCCATCCGGCGATGTGCCCCTTAGGATGTTATACCCTATGAATTCCGAAGTGCCGGCAAGGTCATCGACAGAGCGTTTCCACTTAACAGTAATCGATGAGCCGGCATCGTTGGGCGTATCTTTGGCAATCACCTCCTGAGGTGGAGCAACTGTCGGCGGCGGTATTGTATCGGGCTCCGGTATAGCCTCATCCTGAGCGAACGATACCGCCATTAACATTAGCGCTAAGAACACGCCGATAAGAAAAATTTGTTTCATCAACACCTCTCTTTGGTTTGATATTGAAGCATTAGTTAAGAATGATTATTAATACGCTTTCGTTGCTGTTTACATTTGTCCATAGGTGAACTTGTCTGTAATCTGCCTTAGGCGGACTGGCGCGCAAGGACGCACACCAGTCGCTAATCCAAACATATAACATAACTATAATTTTATCTCAATTGCATGATATGAGTCAAGCGAAATAGATACGAGAGCTGGTTTACAAAAGCTACAATTTTTATTATATGGCATCTTGACAATTAGAGCATTTTTAGTTATTATATGTAATACAAGAAGGCAACATGACTGATTACAAAAAAGAAATGATAGCTTTTATAGTTGTTTTTATTGTAATGGGTTTTCAGCCTATATTGGCGACTATTATCGAGGTGCCGGAAGACTATTCGACTATACAAGCAGGTATAGATGCCAGTTTGGATGGTGATACTGTGCTGGTAGAACCTTACACCTATTTTGAGAATATCAAATTCAATGGGCATAATCTTATGCTGGGGTCGTTGTTTTTAACTACGGGGGATACAAGCTATATTTCGCAGACGATTATTGATGGGAATTCGTCGGGTTCGGTTATAACATGCGATAGTAGTGAAAATATTACTGTTACTATTACTGGTTTCAAAATACAAAATGGCGTGGGCAACATTTCTGGCGGTGGAATATTTTGTTATTGTTCTGATCCTACAATTACCCATAATATTATAAGTGAAAATGGCGCTGTGTATGGAGGCGGGATTTGTTGTGTTTGTTCTAACCCTAAGATTTTCAACAATATAATAAGCGGAAATTCCTCTTTCTATGGTGGCGGAATATTTTGTTATGATTCCGACCCTTTGATTTAAATAATACTATAAATGGAAATTCTGGAGAAGGCGGCGGAATTCGCTGCGAATTCGCTTCTCCAACTCTTAAAAATAATACAATAAGTAATAATGGCATAAGCGCTATTTTATTGTTAGGTTCATCTTCGACAATATACAACAACATTATAATTAACAATTTTGCTACTAATGGTGGTGGAATCCATTGCATTGGTTCATCTTTATCAATTATCAATAGCACAATAAGCAGAAATAGTGCTTCTTGGGGAGGCGGTATTTTTAGCGATGCCAGTTCTCATATAATTGTTGCTAATACGATACTTTGGGAAGATACTGAGTATTGCGGACCGGAAGAGATTTACTCTAATTGCAGTACAACAGTAGCTATTTATAGCAACATCCAAGGCGGTTGGCCGGGTGAAGGCAACATGGATGCCGACCCGCTATTTGATGATCCCGACAATGGTAACTTTCGTCTTCTTGTCGGTTCACCATGTATAGACGCTGGTAACCCTAATTCTCCGTTTGACCCCGACAGCACCAGAGCGGATATAGGCGCATTCTATTTTGACCAATCAACAAGCATTGAAGAAACCTATCCGCTGCCTTTGCAATTCTCTTTATCCCAAAACTATCCCAATCCTTTTAACCCAACAACCACAATCTCATTCATGTTAACGCATCCGCAGCACGCAACACTCAAAATCTATGACCTGCTTGGCAGGGAAATTCATACGCTTATTGATGAGCATAGACAAGCAGGGCAATATACCGCTGTTTTTGATGCCTCCGATTTAGTTAGTGGTTTCTATTTCTACTGTCTGCAGGTGGACGATTATACCGAATCTAAGAGTATGATACTGTTGAAATAAAAAAAGGGCGGCTAAAGACCGCCCTTAAAATCACAATTTCAATTTCTATTTACTAACTCCAATCGGAATAACTTGCCCTGTAGCTGGCGGTGTTTCGCAATTAGGCCAACCAGCTGGGGGATCATCGGGAATAGGAGGAAAGGCAGGTACATAATTAACACAATACTTAATATCGGCAGTGCCTTTGAAGTAGCCAACCAACCGCGTAACATCACTTCCCATCACTATGCAGTCGCCGTTCGCATCCGCCGAACACCAGAAACCATCAATTAAACAAGGTTGACTTGCTGGCAAACCTTTAAAATAGTTTACCAGATAGGTAACATCCGCGCCAATGACTTGCGGCGGCCAAAGACCATTGGCCATGTTGATATCGCCTGGCAGGTATAAATAGCCAACAAAATACAATGCTCCCATATCGGCAGGTGTCCCGTCCGGGTCTAACGGCGATGAAGGATCGCCTGTATCCATACAAGGTGAACCGGAAGTGAGGCGGTAATCATTAAGAGATGGATCAATAAATAACGGATCCACAAGAATGTTTCCCGCTTCCGGAACAATATTGTTGTAAGGACCGCTTGCATTGCCGTAAAAACAATTATATAAAAGATGAAGATTACTGCCGCTGAGTACATTAAACCCATAATGTGAGTTGCCATAGAATATATTATTTCTAATATATGTATCAGTCGAGTAACCCTCGCAGAAAATACCGCCGGCAACCGAAGCTGCCGTGTTGCCGCAAATCGTATTGTTCTCGATTATCCCGCCTCTTGCATCTATCCGCATAGCGCCGCCAGCTAAGCCAGCATCGTTGTCGTAAACAACATTGCGCTTGAATATAAATGAGCAATTAAAAGCATGGAAACCTGCGCCGTTGTTGGAAACGGAATTATCGTAAATATAATTCGAATATATCAAAGCCTGATGGCTCTCATCACAATCTATCGCGCTCAAAGCGCCGCCATGAACTCCGTAGTTATTGCGCAGAATATTATTTCTTATTGTTGGAGCGGCATTATCTCTAAAAAGAATTCCTCCGCCGCACAAATTTGGTGAAGTACTGTAGTTGATGTTGCTTTCAACAATGCAGTTCTCAATCACCGGCGATGAGCCAATGCATGTTATTCCAGCTCTGTCGGATGAATTTCTCACAGTAAAACCGCATAAGATTGAGTTTTCATCTTCGCTATTGATAAAACTCACAATACTTAGACTGTTAACCGCTTTTTCGATAATCGTTGAGCCGGCTCCATTTTCACTGGCAACTAAAATAGCCTTGCCGAGAAAATCGATATGTTCCGGATATATCCCATCGGCTACTAATACCGTGTCGCCATTAATAGATATATCGATAGCTGCCTGTATCGTAGGAAAATCCCCTGGGACATGAATTGTTTCATAGTTTGGAATTAACATATTCAGTTCAATTATTTCATCTGTAAATACCCAAATATCAGCAATAGATGTGTCGTCGTAATCTATATGAGAAAAAGATATTTCATAAACTGCCGGAGTCGGTAAATCGGCTAAAATATATTCGCCATACTCATTAGTAATATCAGTATAAACTTCACCAACCACACTAACCTCAACTCCCTCTATAAGAATGCCATATTTATTTGTTGCTACACCAACAATATCGCCAAAACCCACGAGCGAGTTAAAATACAATGCTCCCATATCGGCAGGTGTCCCGTCCGGGTCTAACGGCGATGAAGGATCGCCTGTATCCATACAAGGTGAACCGGAAGTGAGGCGGTAATCATTAAGAGATGGATCAATAAATAACGGATCCACAAGAATGTTTCCCGCTTCCGGAACAATATTGTTGTAAGGACCGCTTGCATTGCCGTAAAAACAATTATATAAAAGATGAAGATTACTGCCGCTGAGTACATTAAACCCATAATGTGAGTTGCCATAGAATATATTATTTCTAATATATGTATCAGTCGAGTAACCCTCGCAGAAAATACCGCCGGCAACCGAAGCTGCCGTGTTGCCGCAAATCGTATTGTTCTCGATTATCCCGCCTCTTGCATCTATCCGCATAGCGCCGCCAGCTAAGCCAGCATCGTTGTCGTAAACAACATTGCGCTTGAATATAAATGAGCAATTAAAAGCATGGAAACCTGCGCCGTTGTTGGAAACGGAATTATCGTAAATATAATTCGAATATATCAAAGCCTGATGGCTCTCATCACAATCTATCGCGCTCAAAGCGCCGCCATGAACTCCGTAGTTATTGCGCAGAATATTATTTCTTATTGTTGGAGCGGCATTATCTCTAAAAAGAATTCCTCCGCCGCACAAATTTGGTGAAGTACTGTAGTTGATGTTGCTTTCAACAATGCAGTTCTCAATCACCGGCGATGAGCCAATGCATGTTATTCCAGCTCTGTCGGATGAATTTCTCACAGTAAAACCGCATAAGATTGAGTTTTCATCTTCGCTATTGATAAAACTCACAATACTTAGACTGTTAACCGCTTTTTCGATAATCGTTGAGCCGGCTCCATTTTCACTGGCAACTAAAATAGCCTTGCCGAGAAAATCGATATGTTCCGGATATATCCCATCGGCTACTAATACCGTGTCGCCGTTAATAGATATATCGATAGCTGCCTGTATTGATGCTGAATCAGCAGGAACGTGAATTGTAGCAGCTAATGAAGAAGCCGTTAACAACACAAAAATGGTCCATGTTAATGAAATTAATCCTTTCATAACAACCTCCTGCGTAAAGTAAAAATTTTAGATTTACGTTAAATAGAGCTGCGTACTTAATTTACTAAAGAAATATACATGGCCTACCAGAGAACGCAAGTGATTTTCAGGAGTTTTTAACTTATTTTGGGACAAGGTGAGGTTTTTTCCGTTTTGGATTGTTAATGGGGATTTAGATGATGCTATTGAAATAAAAATAAGGGCTGCCGAAACAGCCCTTTAATGCTTATACTAATTCACAGATTGGAAGGTTATTTCAATAAAACCATCCTCTTGGTCTCGGCATGTTTTCCCGCCTGTATCTTATAGAAATACACTCCGGATGATTTGTCATTGGCATGCCAGACAACCCGATATTGACCTGCCGGCTGTTGTTGATTAACCAATGTCTCGACCTTCTGGCCAAGCACATCATAAATATCTATAACAGCCACAGCCTCCTCAGGCAGGCTATAGCTTATTGTCGTTTCCATATTAAAGGGATTGGGATAATTCTGCATTAAGGCAAAACTTTCAGGTTTAACAACAGCATCATCAACAGAACTGCTGCCATTAAAATGAACCAGGCAAAAAGATTCAGCTACTGTATAGCCAGCATCGCCAGCCGTATCGCCGGCATTTGCCGGTCCCTGGAATCGGTCTAAACCGGGACCATAGGCCTCCACTGTATTACCCGGCAAGGAGGGATCATTTACCGATTTTGTAGCTAATTTCAATACCTGAGTCGGCTCATCAAGATTCAGCCAAGGGTTTGGCTGACCGCCAAGGTCTGCGAAACCGAGAAATGTTAAGCTGTTCCATCCCGGCTGAAATTCATCATTGAATGTATAAAAATTAGCCTCATCCCACTCAGTAAGAGGATAATATATCTCACAGGAATCTTTAAACATCGTATCGATATAAGATTTATTAAATCCTGTCGGCAGGCAAATATTGGCAACATAGGCATTGTCGGTTGTTTTAATATAAACATAAAGGTCGATTACGCTGTCGATATTCCCTTCTATTGGGGAATCATTAAGGTTGCCGTACCAAACATACATAGAATCATCCAGGCTTTGTGCCATAATTTGCGCAGGATTTACACAAATGAACACTGTCGATACCAGCCCGAAAGCCATAATAATTAATGTATTTTTTAATTTATTCATTTCATTTTATCCTTTGCTTCCCTTAAGGTTAAGGTATTTTATTTATTGTATTTATCATATTATACAATAAATTTTCAGAATGTCAATATATCTATACTAAGCAAAATTTGTGCCTTGCAATATAACAATATTTTAATACTAATATCTCCTTTTGTTGGTTACTGTATAATGCATCGTCTTGATATATTATAATTTTATTTCTGCCAATATCATAGGCGATTCTGATTGAAAAAGATCATTCCACTATACTATCAAATATTATATATGCCGGAGAATATTAAAAGTTCCTTAAAATTCTTGTCAGGGTTGTCATTGTGAGCACAGCCTGTTTTCGTCTATTTACATGCCGGCACACGAGTACATACACCAGCTACTTAAATTTCTTATCAGGATTAATCCTCAGCATTTTTCATAACCTTCTCCATCTTTATGCCAAGCATATAATATCTATCAGCCTCTTCAAAATATTCCAAAGATCGGCAAAATCGTTCTCTTGTTATAACAGCCCTATAAAAATAAGAAAACGCTGTTTTGGTTCTTCTGTCGATATACACAAAAGATGTTTCCCAGCTTGAGATATCAATTTTATCGATATCAAATTCTATGTAATCGATATTTTCCTCAAGTTTGTAAAACACGCCAACAGGAATTCTGATAAGATTTGGAACCACATCAGGGTCATTCAGGATATTTGTATAGATTGGCCTGTTAATTCTATTGGAATTTACAATTGATGAAATCATTTCCCGAAAGGCTTGAGTTAATGTCCGAGAATCATATTTTTTTCTCTCCTCAAATGGTTTAACCAGTTCGATAAAACGGTTGATCTGTTTTTCCGATTGCCCGACGATATTCGGATGATACCGTTTCAGAAAATCCAGATACCAGGAACGCCGCAGCAGCTCTTTATCAATAATAACCGCATCCGGCCGGATGTTTTGAGTATAGCGATAATAAAGCCAGGGCGAATAGAAATCCCAGTTTTCGATTATGGCTATGCCGTTTTCTGCCATTGATGCCAGCATATTTTCGACACCTGCCGCGGCAAAAGTTTTCCGGCTTTTATCCTGCTTGAAATAGTTATCTATAAGATTTGATAACGGCAGGACAATCAAGGCGAATATTATGAAGGCTTTGATAATTTTTTGATGGCTTTTTACCGTACTGATAATAGCTATTTTATTGATTAGATAAAACAATCCGGCACCGGTAAAAATCGCCATAACCGCAAAACCCAGCAAATAATACGATTCAATATCGATAATATCATAATTTGAACTGTAAAAAATATCAGCCAATACAATTATTATCAGGAATACAGATATTTTTAGCTGTTTTTTTATCAGATATATCATTCCTGTCACAGTTAGAAACAATCCGACAATTCCGAATTGAACATAAAGGAGCTTGAAAAAATAGCCGATTCCCTCAGCCATCTGTGCCGGCGACTTGAACATCCAGACCCGATACTGCCAACCACTGATATGGTTTATCAGCCCCTCAAAGCTGGCTGGATTGCTCCAGTTCAGAAAAGGCTCGAATGTGCTTCGTATCGGCAAGTAGATATAGGCGGAAAGCGCCATTAAAAGGAAAAATATTGCGAATAAGCAGCGCGATGTAAACAGCCCCTTGATGCCATCAGTGGTATAAATCATATAGATTATAGCCGGCAATAAAAATACCGTGCCCATATGCGAGCCGAAAGACAAACCCCAGATATAGAATCCGGCAATGAGATACCTGTTTTTCCGCTTATTTAGATAACCTATAAAAAATAGTATCGCTAATAAATCAGCCAGAAGCGTTGCGCAGTAAACCTCGTTAGCTGTTCCCTGAGACCACCAAACAGGAGTAAACGCCATAAAAAGCGAGATTGAAGCGGCTGTCGGCTTTTTTAATAATGAATTTGGCAAAACCTTCATTATTAACATATACAAAAGGCAAACTGAAATAGAAGTAATTATTAACGACAACAAATTGCAGCGAAGTATCACCTCACCCGGCAATAATATTACCGCTAATCTTCCCAGAAGAGTATAAAGCGGGTAGCCTGTCGGATGAGGAATGCCCAACAGCGCGCAGTTTACAGCCAGTTCGCCGGAATCAATAAACTCCACTGTAGGGCAAATGGTTTTCAGGTATATTAAACCGGAAAAAACTAATACACCGGCAAGCCAGATATTATTTATTGCGAATTTTTTGGCGTTTCGAATCAAGGTAATAATAGCTAATGCCTTGCCAGCCTGCCTGCCGCAGGCACGGCGTTTATTTAGAACGGCAGGTCGTCATCATCAGTAGAAACATCAGCCGGCGGTTCCGGCGGCGTACCCGATGGCGGCTGTGATGGCCCTGATTGGTCATCCCGCCCGCCTAAAAACTGAAAATTCCGAACAACAACCTCAGATATATATTTCTTGACGCCGTCTTTATCTTCATAACTGCGATTATCTATCCTGCCATCAATATATACTGGCCTGCCTTTTCTTAAGTATTCATTAGCTATTTCAGCCTGCCTACCCCAGCAAACTATATTATGCCAAGTTGTCTGTTCCTGAGATTGACCATCCTTATCCCGCCATTTACGAGTAGTAGCTAAAGAGAACTTTGCTACTGCCTGACCGGATGGCGTGTATCTGAGTTCGGGGTCTTTTCCCAGATTTCCAATTAATATCGCTTTGTTTACTGATGCCATTTTACCTCCATGAGCTAAGTTTTAGTTAAAATAAAAATTTAGCCGTATATTGTCAATTTAATTATGATTTTAATGCTCGGATTTTGCAGCCATGCCCGCCGGCAGGCAGGTTGGGATTTTAGCAACAACCCTAAGCTTTATAAACATCAGCGCGTAGGGGCGTATTGCATACGTCCTCTTGTTACCAAGCAGCTCTTGGTAAAAAGAGGAGGATATTATTTCACTCTTGAAAGGGGTCGGGGGTGTGTTTGTAGCGCTAAATGTTCAATATAATTTAGCTCTGACTATTTTAGATAAGTTTTCCATGAAAATATTTCAGCAGGATTATAACAATTTCTCGATTGCGGTAATAAAGCTGTTGATTTTGGTTTTTAATTTTTGACGGCTGGCATTATTTTCAATCACATAATCAGATAGACTAATCTTTTGCCTCTGTGGAATCTGCGAAGCTATCCGTTTTTTTGCCTTATCTATACTTAGACCAAAACTGCAAATTCGGTTCAGCCGGATATTTCTTAAAGCGTTAATTGTTAATATAATATCAAACCAGTCGGCGATTCTCCATTCGAAAATCAGGGCGGCATCGATTACAATCATCTTATGGCGTTTATTGCCGCTGTATCTTAACAGTTCGGCTTTAAGCTGTTTTAGCAATACCGGATGGATTAGCCTGTTAAATGCCAGCATCATTTCAGTATCGCTAAATACAATTGCGCCGATTTTACGTCGGTCAAATTCGCTCTTATTGTCTAATACATCCCTGCCAAGCAGTTTTATAACCTTATTCCTGACAGATTTATTATGGCGAAGGATATCATGTCCTATCGCATCCGCGCTGATAATTTTTGCGCCTTTTTCTGACAACATCTTTGCCGCCTCAGATTTGCCTACACCAGGTCCGCCAGTTAAGCCGATTAACACGGGTCTCTTTAAACGAATTATTCCAGCCGTCATTAATGCGCCTCCAGCCAGTTTTCGCCCTCGCCAATATCGACAACGAGCGGAACTTTTAATTTCAGGGCGTTTTCCATCTGTTCTTTTACCATTCCCCGAAGGTAATCTTTTTCTTCCAAATATTGTTCATATACAAGCTCATCATGCACCTGAAGAATCATTCGCGATTTTTTATTCTTCAGCTTATCATTAATCTTGATCATAGCCGCTTTGATTAAATCAGCCGCTGTTCCCTGAATAGGCGTATTGATAGCGGTTCTTTCGGCAAATTGACGCGCCTGCCGCGACCGCGCGTTTATATCCGGCAGATAGCGGCGGCGGTTAAGCAGGGTTTCCACATAACCGTGTTCTTTTGCGAAAGTTATCATATCATCCATATATTTCTTGACGCCGGGGTAGCGATTAAAATAAGCGTCTATATAATCTTTTGATTCCTTAACAGAAAGCCCGGCTTGCTGAGATAACCCATAGGCAGAAACGCCGTAAATAATCGAGAAATTGGCGGTTTTAGCGGCGCGCCGATGGTCGGCTGTTACATCCTTTATATCAATACCGAACACCTCGGCGGCAGTCCTTTTATGAATATCTTCGCCTCGATTAAATGCCTCGATTAGAGCCTCATCGCCGGCATAATGAGCCATAAGCCTCAACTCGACCTGAGAATAATCCGCCGATAAAATATTGTATCCAGCCCGAGCTGTAAAGGCTTTGCGTATTTCTCTGCCCTCTTCTGTTCTTATAGGGATATTTTGCAGGTTTGGGTCGGATGAGGATAACCGTCCGGTTGCGGCTACTGTCTGATTAAAACTCGTATGGACTCTGCCGGTTTTCGGATTAATTAGCCTTGGGATAGCATCGATATAAGTGGATTTTAATTTCATAAACTGACGGTATTCCAAAATCAAACGCGGCAGAGAGTGAATCAAAGAGAGGTCATTAAGAACGTCAACATCGGTGGATTTTTCGCCCTTAGGTGTTTTTCTCGATGAGGGCAGCATCAGCTTATCAAACAAAATTACCCGCAATTGGGCTGGCGAATTGATATTGAATTCCTGCCCCGCCTCTTGATATATTTCATTCTCAATTGCCGCCATCTTAGGAACATAGGAGTCTGAAAGCTTCTTCAAGAAATAAATGTCAACAGCAACTCCTGCTTTTTCCATATCGCCGAGAACCGAAAGCAAAGGCATCTCAAGTTCGAAAAAGAGCGTCTCAAGCTTAAGTTCCTTTATCTTGGGATATAGATGGTTTTTCAACCTCAATGTAAAATCAGCATCCTCGGCGGCATAAAAGGAGGCTTTATCAACCGGCACAACTGAGAATGGCAATTGCTTTGAACCGGTTCCCATAAGCTCGGTAATCGGCTGCATCTTATAATTGAAATGCTCAGCTATTAATGAATCAAGCTTATGCGACCTTTTTCCGGGATTAATCAGATAAGAAGCAATCATCGTGTCGAAATATATCTTCTGCAAGTTGAGACTGCAATTATCAAATACCTGACGGTCGTATTTCATATTATGGCCAATCAACTTCACCTGTGAATCAAAAAATTTTCTGAACCGGTCAAGGGCCTCATCAAAAGGCAGGTTTGCGTTTTTATCATCATGCCTTAAGGGCATATAAAAAGCCTCGCCTTCTTTGATTGCAAGAGATATGCCGACTAATTCCGAATTTAAAGCGTTTATTGAGGTTGTTTCGGTATCGATAGCGGCTTCGCCATTTTTCTCTGCGGCAGAAAGTATCTCATCGAGACGGTCAATCGATTTAACGGTTTCATAATCTGCTTTTACATCGATAAGCAAATCCTTCTGAACAGCATTATCAAGCGGCATTGCATATTTATTATATAATGCGGATAGTTCAAACCGCTTGAAAAGCTCAGCCAGTTTCTGCTTGTTGGATTTTTCTAATAACAGAACGCTATCATCAAGCTCTATATCAATATCACAATCGATAGTTACAAGCTTGTATGACAGGCGAGCTAAATCGGCATGCTCTTTAAGCAAGTTTGATATTCTTTTGCCGCTAACTTTATCGGCTGATTGCAACACATTTTCGAGATTGTCGAATTGTTCAAGCAGTTTCAGGGCTGTTTTCTGTCCTATTCCCGGCACGCCTGGCACATTGTCGGAGCTGTCGCCCATCAGTGCCAGCATATCAATGATTCTTTCTGGCGGCACTCCCATTTTCGTTTTTACCTGATTGCGGTCAAACCATTCGAACGTTTTTGGGTGAAGCAATTTTATTTTATCATCCACGAGTTGGTAAAAATCCTTATCGCCGGTAAACATGCCGACCTCAAAGCCTCTTTGAGCGGCTTTTTTCGAGAGAGCACCAATTATATCATCCGCCTCATAGCCCTCCATTTCAATCACGGGAATATTGAATCCCTCCAAAGCTTCCTTTATCCAGGGGAATGAATCAGCTAAGCCGTCAGGCATTTTAGCTCGCGTGGACTTGTACTCTTTGTACATTTTATGACGGAAAGTCGGCGCCGGCGTATCGAATACGCAGGCTATATGGGTAGGCGAAACTTGGTCGATTAGCTTAATAAGCGAGTTAATAAAGCCAAACAAAGCGCTGGTATTTTCACCATGCGAATTTATCAGCGGATTCCTGATAAAAGCGAAATAGCTTCGATAGGCAATCGCCGAGCCATCTATTAATATTAATAATTTCGACATTATAAATAAAGCTGATGCTTTTTAATATATTTCTCAATTTCAACAGGAACAAGGTACGAAATTGATTTCCCCTCTTTAACCAGCCGGCGAATCATGGTAGACGAAACATCAATCTGAGGCATATCGAAAAGAGCAATCCTGCTGCTGTAAATACCCTCAGGATGACTATCAGGCCTTTTCGCCGCAACTACTTCAACGGTAGAAAATATCTCCTCGGGGTCTTTCCATGTTTCCATATCAGAGATATTATCGCCGCCGATTATCAGATACAGTTTCGCTTCAGGATATAAGGATTTTAGCTCAGTTAAAGTGTCGCATGTATATGACAATCCAGGACGTTTAATCTCAATATCTGATATTTCGAATCGATTATCTTTCTCGATAGCTAATTGCATCATCCGGAAACGTGATTCGACAGAAATGATATCTCTATTTTGTTTATGCGGCTGTTTGGCAGCGGGGATAAATAGTATTTTTTCAAGCTGATAATGTTCTAATGCCGATTGAGCCAGTATCAAATGACCGATATGCGGCGGGTTGAAAGTGCCGCCCAATACCCCAAGTTTAGTCATTTTAGTTTTCGCTGCTTTTATTTTTTTCTGTTATCTGCTCAATTTTCTTTTTAGCTTTCGAGGCAAATTCATGATCCGAAAAACCGATGAGGAAATTATCAAATGTTGTCAGCGCTTCCTCATAGCGCCCTAATTTCATCTGGGCTTCTCCGGTATAATAAAACGCCTGTATCGCCCAGTCGGTGGCGGAATAATTGTCTCGTACATACTTAAAATAGGTTAAAGCCGATTCATAGTTGCCCATCTTTAAATAAAGTATGCCGGCTTTAAATTTCTTTTTTGCCAGTTTGTTCTCAAGCTCTTTGATTTTGGCTGCTGCCAGCTCTCGATAAGGACTGCCGGGATAATTGACTATTAAATACCTGAACTCATCTAATGCCAGATACGTTTCCTGCTGATCAAGTTGATATTTCGGCGACATTTTATAATGACACATTCCCACCTGAAACTGAGCATCATCTGTAAATTCCGATTGCGGATATGCCGAAAGCAAACGTTTAAACTCGCCGGCGGCTATTCCATACTCTTTCTGATTGAAATAACACATCCCCAAATAATATTGGGCAGTGTCAATTGCAGAATTCCCCGGATAAGTATATATTAAGTTTTCAAAAGCTACTTGAGCTTTAAATGATTTGTTTTTATCGTACAACTGTTTTGCATATTTAAATTGTTCTGAAGCGGATGTTATCGGCTGTGGTTTATTTCCACAACCTGCTGCTATCAATAAAAGTAATACAAAACCTGTAATGTATCTCACAACTTAATCCTCCTACCTATTAATAAAGAACAAGTAAATCAATCCGCCGATTGCCGCAGTAACTGCCAGTGGTTCTAAATATCTTTCCGCGCCTCCAATTGAAGCAGTCGGCGACAGCTCTTTATACCTAACGCTGGCGATATAGTTCTTATACTGAGGCAATACTTCATCAGAACCGGAAAACTCTTTGAAATCAACATAGCTGTAATCAGGTCCCGATATATCAATTATAATTTGGCCTGAAAGCTCGCGGCGAATATAAGGTTTGTTGAAAAAGCCTCTTGATTTGCCCTTAATATATTTGAAATCAAAGGCGCTTAAGGTTGTTATAAGCCTGTAATATTGCCCCTCTACTTTATTTGTGTCGCTTATAATAAACCATCCGGAGCTAACCAGCGCTGATTTTACAGCCCTAACAACAAGCATATTCAATCCGCTTGTCGGCACTATCTCAATCTGTGAGGGGACAAGCTTTAAGCTGTCGAATAGCTCAACGGCAGATTCGGCAATAGCTTTAGCTGCAAATTGCTCGTTAGTTGACGGCAGTTCCGCCATAGCACTCGACACAATAAACAAAACAAGCATTCCTGCAAGCAAATTGATTATGCCATATTTGCCAGTGTATGGGGTATATTGCCGCTTGCTGTTTATCAACTTTATATTCCCTTAATAATGTTTGCGCTATCAATATCCATAATTTCAGCTTCAACGAATTGCCCCGGCGTTATATCATGCCTTGCCGGGATGTTATAAAACCCATCGATTTCCGGCGCCTGACGGCAAGACCTTGCCTCATAAAATCCTGAGTTCTCAGCTGATTGTGATTCTATCAACAGTTTTTGCTTTTTTCCTATCTGTATTATAGCTCTATCCTCCGAAATCTCCTCGGCGATATTATAAAGCATCTCAAGTTTTTCCTCAGCCATTTGCGGGTCGAATTTTTCCTCAAGCGATATTGCCGCCGTATTTTCCTCGGGACTGTAGCAAAAAATACCGAGATAGTCAAACTTTATCTCCTCAATGAAATCAACCAGCTCCTTGAAATCATCATCGGTCTCGCCCGGAAATCCGACCATTAATGTTGTACGTAAAGATATATTTTTATCGACATTTCGCAATTGTTTTATTATATGTTTGATTTTTTCTGTTCCGCAATGACGATTCATCAAACTGAGAATCTTGTCGGAGATATGCTGAATCGGAAGGTCGATATAACGGCAAACCTTTTCAATCTCGAATAGCCTGCTTATAAGATTATCATCGAGATGAGCCGGATGAGCATACATAATTCTTATCCATTCGATGCCGTCAATATCTGAAACCATCCGGCACAAATCAGCCAAATCCAAACCACCTTTAAGGTCTTTACCATAGAGTGTCGTATCCTGAGCAACAAATATTATTTCCTTGATGCCCTTGTTTGCCAGCAATTCAACCTCATCAATGATTAACTTGTGAGGGATACTTCTATATGACCCTCTGATAAGCGGGATGGTACAGTAGCTGCAGCGATTATTACAGCCATCCGAGATTTTCACATAGGCATAGGGAGTATTCTCAACAACCCTGTTAAAAATCAGGTTATTACAGCATACATTCCTTTTGCCAGTAACGAATTTCAGCAGTTTATCAACCTGATTTAAACCAAATGCCGCATCGATACTCGGGCTAACGCGTTTAATATCATAAATAGAGGGGTAACAGCCGACTGCAATGAGCTTGACGCCATTTTTTTTATATGGCACCAATTCATTAATTTCGCCTAATGTTTCCTGACGGGCTTGCTCTATGAAAGCGCAAGTGTTGACAATCAGATAATCGGCTAAATCGGGATATGGATTTTCGGTAAATCCCAAGCTGTTTAAAGCGCCGCGAATATAGTTGCCATCAACCTGATTTTTAGGGCAGCCGAGATTTAAAAAATAATAGCTATTACCTGTCCTCATCCAACTCGATTTCTATTTTAGATTGAATATTTACCGGAATATCATTGCCTATCCCCTCCGGAAAACCAAAAGCGGACAGGCTTAAAAAAGCATCAATGTCGAAATCCCCCGAGTTCTTAATTATCCGTTTGTTGGCATTATCAGTATAGAATTCACCACCGCCATTAAGGCTAATAAGTTTATCGGTTGATAAACCATCAATGGTAAAACTGAAATGATAATAATTATCGTATTCGCCAATCCCTTTACTATTATACAGATACTCAAATTGAGATTGAATCTCTGTGAGTTTATTCTTTTGCATCTCGAATTTAAAACTTAGCGAATCATCCCAATTATATCCTTCATTTATGGCATCATCCGGGTAGGTTGGAAAAAACAGCTTGGTTGTCAGTGCGCCCTGCTGTGCCGCAGTAGTATCTTTCCCGAAAAAATCTACTATTTCACCTCTTGGGGTAATGATAAAAACATACTCGGAACCAGGTTTTGCCGCTCCCCAATTTGAACCATCATCGACAAACACGCTGTCGCCAGCAATCATGACTGCGGAAATTTTCCTGAAAACAGCTTTTATCTTGGCGTTTTTATCAGGCATAACAGATTCAGTTATAAGCTCGATTTTTATAATAATGTTATGGGTTATATTATCTATATTAAAAAGCTGAGCGAGACTCTTGTGTTCCGTGAATTCAATCCGGCTATCAATCTTTATTGTGTAATTAGAAGTATCATTTTCGGTAAAATTATAACGAAACTTTTCATCTGCATCGCTGATTTGAAAAAGAAACAAGACTGCCAATAAGATAATAATTATATATTTGATATTATTTGCTTTCATGGTTACACCTATTCGTTAAGATCGATAATTTCAATATTTTCAGGCGTGTTAGTTAGAAAATTATCCGCCGGAATCTGCCGTGTAAATGATTCATCTAAAATTTCATAAATAACAAGGTTTTCATTTAGATCAGGATATTCAACCCGCTTAACTTCACCGTTTTCATTAAAACTAATCGACAAGCTGTCAGGTTCAATAGATTGATCTACTCGTTTTAAATCAAGCCTGCCATTGTCAATAGCGACAACCTGATAAAAGGTCTGAGCGCTGTCAATAAAGTCAAACGGATTGAATACGCGTCCGCCGATATTTTTTTGAATCTGCTTATGCTTTGGCCGATATGTCCATAAGGTATCCTCGATAGCATATACTTCCTGATTGGCGGTTTTGATAAACAGGCTATGAGGTTTATTAAAATAGAATTTCACTAATGTTGTTTCCGGCTCATCAAAAATAGGCGAGATTGTAACTTGGCGAATTTCCCAATATATGGATTGCCTGTTATAGTAATGCTTTTGCAGTGCATCAGGAAATTCTGCAGTATATAGCATTACAGCAGGTAAAAATATCATAGCCGTTATGCTTAAAACCATAAGGGCAGCTCTTCTTTTCAGGTGGTACTTGCGGGTATGATTAATTGTGTTGTCTTTCATAGTTTTCCCAGTTGGTTCATCGTGTTTTAAACCCCCATTAGCTTATTTTGTTCTATTCAAACCCTATTCATTTTGGTTTTCAATCGCTGCTTGGCAACCAGAGGGCATATGCAATACGCCCCTACACGCTGTTTGCTGTCAAATCTCAAGTCTTTGTGCGGCGGCATCCTCCATAGTTCGGATGCCACCCGCGAAAACTGCTGCAATTGGAATGTTATTTTAAGAATCACTCTATTCAAACTCTATTAGGCAACATGATTATCATAATCATCGAAATTATCTTTCAGGAATTGCTCATCCACCAAAACCTCTCGTGCCTTAGAGCCATCATACGGACCGACAATACCCGCTTCTTCAAGCTGGTCAATTAACCGCGCTGCGCGCTGATAGCCAATTCCCAGCTTTCTCTGCAGAAGCGATACCGAACCCTGCTTATGCTTAATTACCGTTGCTATCGCTTCCTTGAATACTGCATCGGCAATAGGGTCATACTGGCTGATTTTACTGCTGTTCATCTCAAAGTTTTTAATTCGAGTGGGTTCATATTCCTGGTCGCTAATCGACTTGCAGATAGCTTTGGTTTCGGCGCCTGAGATAAAAGCTCCGTGCACGCGTTTAGGTTCGGGATAGGCAGGATTCATATAGAGCAAGTCGCCGTTGCCCAAAAGTTTTTCGGCGCCGTTTATATCGAGGATTGTCCGCGAGTCGACTTTCGTAGCTACTTGAAAGGCTATACGCGTGCTGAAATTGGCTTTAATCAAACCGGTAATAACATCAACCGATGGGCGCTGAGTAGCTAAAATCAGATGAATTCCCACGGCTCGCGCCATCTGCGCCAGACGAGTAATAAGCATCTCAATTCGCGCCGAACCGATCATCATTAAATCAGCCAGTTCATCGACTATTATTAGTACATAAGGAAGCGGTTCATCTGATGTTATATTGTAATCCTTAATATTGCGCACGCCGATTTTAGCCAGCTTGCGATAGCGTTCTTCCATTTCGACAACCGCCTCGGCTAACACTTTTTCGGCATATTTCATCTCTGTTACAACCGGCTTTTCAAGGTGTTGAAGGTCGTTATATATCGATAATTCAAGCATCTTTGGATCAATAAGGATAAATCGCAGTTTGTCGGGTGAAATCTGGTACAGAAGGCTGGTTATAATGCAGTTTAAGCATACAGACTTGCCCGACCCGGTTGCGCCGGCAATCAAAAGATGCGGCATTGTTGACAAGTCTACTACAAAGGCTTTACCGGCTGTAGTCTTACCCAAAGCCAAAGGCAGCACATAATCTGAATTCCGGAACTCATTAGAGGTTATAATATCCTTAAGGTAAACAGTCTGGCCAATCCTATTGGGGATTTCAACGCCAATCGCCGATTTGCCGGGGATTGGGGCAATAATGCGAATGCGCTTGGCTTTCATTGCCAATGCCAAATCATCAGCGAGATTTACAACCTGCGCTATTTTAACACCCGGCGCGGGTTTAAATTCAAATCTCGTTATTATAGGCCCAGGATAAATCTCGACCTCATCTTTTGCCAGCTCTACTTTGAAAGTGCTGAGAGTGTTTTTTAATATCTCTGCTGTCTGATGCAATTCCTGTTCACTGACCACAGGCTCTTCGTCCGGTGATTCGTGAAGTAAATCCACCTCCGGGAATCTATACCCATTCTTGGATGATAATACTTTTTCATTTGGCGTTCCGGTATGATTATCTTGAGCTGTTTCATTTACAGCGTTATGTCCTTCGAGATTGCTCTCAGCTTCAGATTCAATAGGCAAAGCAAGCTGTTTTCCGGCAACAGTTTTCTTCTTCGGTTTTTTGATTCTTATAATTCTTTTTATCAATCCCGGCGATTGCGCATCATGGGATACGGATACATCTACTTTTTTGTCTGAACGCTTAAATGATTTTATCAGCTTAGGCAATCTGGCAAGCTGTTCTTTTATTGAGATGACTGCTCTTACTAAAAGCTTATTATGCCTGCTCAAGCTTGACGGCAAAATCAAGATAATACAGCCAAGAATCAATGATATTATTATCGTATATGAAAAAACCGTACCGGTAAGATAAATTAAAGCCTTAGCCGAAAAGCAGCCAATTGCGCCGCCCAGACCGGGTTCGCTTGTTATAAAAGGCTGATTAGCAGAGCTTAAGGAAAATAACGCGCCAACAAGATACAAAAAAAACGATATAAAACCAATCTTGCGAAAAATCGGCATAAGGTCTCTGGAAAATATATATGCATAGCCAACAGCCCAAATTCCAAGCGGAAGACAAAATGCGATATAGCCAAATACCATCAGTAAGAAATAAGCAATGAATACGCCCAGAATACCGCCTTTATTTTGGATTGGCGAGGTTAACAGGTCGTTTAGTTCGCCATTAGAAAATGCTTTTATAAGCAGTGTCGTATCATTGGCTTGGTTGTGAGTAACTAAGCTTATAGCGATTAGCAAACCGCATAACAATAATAATAGACCCAGAATACGGTTCCGTTTCACTAAATCAATCTTTTTCTTTTTTGCCATAGAGTAATATACTAATATGCTTTTACTGATGTGTCAATTTTTATTTCCCAGTCTCCTCGATGGCAGAGCAGAAATAACCAATGCCAAAAATATTAAAAATCCGCCGATGGCTTTTGATGTTTCATAATATTCCCTGCCAAGAGTCCAGGCAAATATTACGGCGAATACCGGCTCGAATGCCAGTATCAGCGACACTGTAATTGGCGCGGTAAATCTTTGCGCCGCAAGCTGAATAACAAACGCCGACAGGGTCGGAAAAAGGGCAAGGAATAGAATCACCCAAATAACATTAATATCAGCTACAGTAAACGGCAGTTTAAAAATAAGTCCGGTCAGTAAACTGGCTAAGCCTACAAATAAAAACTGCTGAAAATTCAGAATATAAGGATCAAGACCGTTTTTAACATATCTATCAGCAAATAAGATATGAATAGCATAAGCCATCGCAGATAACAAAGTGATTATATCACCGGTATTAACATTTTTAAGACCGCCTGTTAATACCAATAAACCGGTTAGCGATACTATCGTGGCGATTATTCCTGTCAGGGCAGGCTTTTTCTTGAAAAACAGTATCGAAAATAGCGGTACAAAAGCGACAAAAAAACCGGTTATCAAGCCGGAGTTGGCGGCGGTGGTAATTTTTAGACCGAGTGTCTGGGCGATATACAACACCCAGATGAAAAAACCCAGAATCAAACCTTCCTTTAGATGTTTAAACAGCGTTTTTTTTTGATATATAAGAACTCCGGCTAAGATAATAGCGGCAATAATAAACCGATAAGCAACAAGAACAACCGGATTAATACTAATAAGGCTTTGCTTGACAAGGAAAAATGTTGAGCCCCATACAGCGGCTGTATAGAATAAGCCGATATTAGCCAATGGTGATTTGTATCTTGCCCTTTTTATCATGGTATTTATTAATATTGCTTTGACGCAAATTATTCAATGAAAATATTGCCGGGGTTTCCCCGACAGATGTCATTCCTTTTGCTGTCGGAAGTTACTTCCGACAGCAATGCCATTGCAATAGTTTTATTAAACCACATTATTTATAAAAAATGTTAACCCGCATTATTCATAAACTCTTTAGGGCAATGCAACAGTATGCCAATATGTCATTGCTCCGCCTATGGCGGACGCCAAACGGACAACATCCTGAGGGGCGCCTGCACACGCAAGTCTCAGCGTCAGGATGTTGTCCCTTCCATCCTGACGCATGAATTAGTCAGTTTGTAGATCAAAACCCTCCTTGTGGTTTTGACTATCGATGTATCGAATCCGGTAGGTCAATTCATCTCAAGCGGACTTGAGGCTTGACCGAATGCAACCGATGCTTCAGTTTGTTGACAAAACAGCTTCTTAATCTTTGAAAAACTCCAGTTCCGGTATTCGACCTTCCTCAACATCCATGCCAACTCCGTAATTATTGGCGCCATAGTGTTCATCATCCTTGGCAGGGGAAAACCAGATTGAATTATTAAGGCATTTTTTACTGATTACTTTCTTTTTGTTGTCTTCTATCCAATCGAAATACTTGTCCTCGCCGCCTATATCTAAAAGCAGACCGAATGATTTCGCATAGGCGTCAAAAGGCGAGAACTGGTTAGGGTGGTCATAGCTGTCCCTATAGGCGGCGGCGCCGAAACCCTGCTGGTCTTGCTGAAGCTGATAATAATCATCGCCGCCGATATCGAACAGCATGGCATTGGAACGAATCTGAGCGCAGCCCAAGGAAATTATTTTAGCGATATAGCGGTCATTGCCGCCGGTATCAAATAGCAGAGCGTTAGTATAATCCCAGCCAAAAGCTATTCCGGCACCGGCGGTTTCCCATAATTCGTGTGTATCGTTGCCGCTTTCATCAAGTATAGCTCCGATACAATAATGTGCTCCGGAGGCTTGAGTAAAATATACGGACTTGTACAGATCATCCCCCGCGCCCTCATATACCAATCCCATCCCAAACCAGTAGCCGCAGCCGAGAGTCCAGTTGCCGGAATAGTATTCATCATTGCCCTTTATATCAATCAATGCTCCCAGTCCGCCAGCCCAGCTATGACCATCGGAACCATCCCCGCGGCGCCCCATACCGGCACCCTGCGCGGCATTGACATTTATTTTATGCTTGGAGTGATAATCGCCGCGGTCAACTACATCCGCAGAAGGTTCGGCGGTATATTTGTCATCCCCTCTGTAGTCAGCAATAACACCGATGCCGCCGACACCGCCGAATCCCTGGCCATCACCATAGATATACCAATTGTCATCCCCTTCGATATCAAGCGCAAAACCAAGCCCAAAATAGCCGCAGCCCTGTCCGCTTGTTTCGAGTTTGTAGTCGTCATTGCCGTCAATATCGAGAAGCAAACCCAGTCCAAACATACCGCAGCCCTGAGACATTCTTTTTGATATATAATTATCCTTGCCGCCGCCATCGATTAATATCCCCGCGCCAAGGATAGCTGCGCCCTGTGAAAGCATATCAGGGTCGTTATTTACATAGGTGTCTTTGCCGGACATATCAACAGCTATGCTTATGGGAACATCCAGCGACGGAGTAGCGCCTATTATGCCGCTATGGTGATCATTGCCGCCCAAATCGATTAATATAGCGGCGTCCCGATAATCAGTTTCATCATCATCAGTGCCCAAAATTATTACTTTGCCATAAGGGCAATCATACTCGAAATTGATTTTCGAGAGCTTGTCATCTGTTATACTCAGATACTTTTTGAGATCTTGGTAGCATGTCTGAGCGGCTTGAACGGCTTTCATACAGCTATAATAAAGTGAATGCTCATCCAATCTTGAGGCGATATCATCTATTTGAGGATAATAAACCTGCCCGTCGCCGATAGTCTCAGCTAAATCCTTTATTGCAAAAAGTGATGCCATGTCTTCATAGTCGAGATTGCGAACCGCAATCTGCCGCCATTTGTAGGCATCATACAGGTTAAGCATCAACGCCGCGATTATCTTTTGAAGCTCAATAGGCAAAGGCTCAAGTTTTTCTGCCAATTCTTTGCTAATATCAGGTCCGCCATATTTATCGCCAAACGAAATGAAGTTGGCCTGTTTGCATTCCGAGTAATGTATCCGGGTAAATGCCTCCAGCATCGGCGCCATAGAGTCCGGTTTTGGGTCGAGGTTTACACTGTAGTTTCTGAATCCGGTAATTTTCCTATCGACTCCCAGCATATAGACAATCCGGTGAAGGCTGGTGCCCGCAGTGTCGAAATACTCCGGCTCCATATAGAACGCGATAGTATTGCCCATTGTTTTGGCATAATCATAAGTGCGCATAGGTTCGGCAAACAGGTCCTCGAAAAATGGCAGTATGTGCGGGATTAGTTTTGGATTAGGAAAACGGTTCCAATAGCCCTTAGGCTGATAGCCAAGGTCGGAACGGTTAAATCCCACTTCCTCAAGAGCCTGCCCCAGACGGTCTGCACTTGATGAATCTTGTATTTCCTGAGCAATACAAGTTGATGCAATTGAAATTAACAATGCCACTATAATCATTCTTTTTGTCATAAATTCCTCCTTAACAGTTTTATATTTTAATTATGAATACATTACTCGTGGTTGGTGGACGTCCCCGTCTACCAACAAACTGGCGCACGAGAACGTACGCCAGCCACAATAACAGTTTTATATTTTAATTTGATTTAAAAGTCAAAAGAGAATATATTTTAATTATGAATGAAATATTAAAAACTATGGCATCGCACAAATCTGTGCGAAAGTATAAACAGCAGGCTATACCGGACAACCTGCTTGATTCCATTCTTCAAGCCGCCCGTCAAGCGTCAACATCATCAAACCTGCAGGCTTATTCGATTATCATCGTAAAAGACTCCGCCAAAAAAGAAAAGCTGGCGGAACTCTGCGGCAATCAACCCTGGGTTAAAAGCTGTCCGGTGTTTTTGGTTATATGTCCCGACTTGTTAAGACTTCAGAAAGTTTGCGACAGGCAGGGCTGCGAGTTTCAGGACAGCTATATCGAGATGTTTATCACAGCCACTGTCGATGCCGCTTTAGCCGCCCAGAATATCCTTACCGGCGCCGAGTCATGCGGACTTGGCGGCGTGATGATAGGCGGAATACGCAATAACCCGGCAGAGGTATCCGAGCTTCTTGGTTTGCCTGAAAAAGTGTATCCTTTGATGGGGATTTGTCTCGGTTATCCTGACCATAGCCCGATGATTAAGCCGCGGTTTGGCCGGGATATTATTGTTCATGCCGAGCAATATGACGACAGCAATCTGCAAACGCAGCTCGATGAATACGATGAGGTTATTCGCCTGACTGGCCTATATGATGGACCGCGTCGAAAAGTATCATCACCGACCGGCAAAGAGATTCCCGATGATGAATACTCATGGTGCGAACATACCGCCCGAAGGCTGGCTTCGACAGCACCGGAGGCATTGCGGTCTCATATGCGGGAGTTTTTGCTAAGCAAAAAGTTTGGGCTGGAATAGTAAAGTAGTAATTTATTGCTATTGTTATGTTGGCGCGCGAGGATGTACGCCAGCCGCTTAATAACGCGTAGGAGCGTCCACCTCGACGGATGCCCCTACGAATTACGTATTTGAAAAATTACTATTATCAATCTTTTTATTAACAGCCTGTTTTTCTATTTCAGTAAAACCAACCGCTTTGTTTGGGTAAATTCATCGCTTTGCAAGCTGTAAAAATATACTCCCGATGGTTTATCCGAGGCGTTCCAGACTATCGCATGTTTGCCGGTCGTAAACCTGCCCTCAGATAGAATGTCAACTAAGCGGCCGGTGATATCATATACAGACAATTTGATATAGGAATCATTAGCAAGCGTAAATAATATTTTCGTCTGAGCATTAAACGGATTTGGATAGCAATTAATGGAGCTGATTTTCAAAGGCAATGGCATTTTATCAATATTTGTGCTGCCGAACCGAAAGCTTGCTCTCGACTCATCGGTTGGCGATGAATAACTGCCATCATTTTTGCGGGCGAATAAGGTGTAATAGACCGTAGTGTTTAGCGGGATAAACATTTCCTTAAATTGCCGGTCTGTTCCCAAATAAAGAACTTCGCCGTCATTATAGTTTACAGGAAAGCGATCGGTTCTTTTTACAAGCACCGACAATTCAAAGTCATCATCCCAAAGAGGATTTGTCCAGCTAATTCTAACTTCGCTGCTCCCGATGGAGTCAGCGTGGGTGTTGATTACAACAAAGCCGGGGCAATCATAGCGGTTTGGCGCGCCGGGTGTCGGGAAACCATTTTCAAAAGTAGAAGATGTCGCATCATTATAACCCTTGAAATCATTGAAAAACCACATAAAACCAGTGTCGGCTTCAGCGTCTCCATCGGGAAATCTCATAAAAGCAACATCTTCGCCATGGTCGGATGACCAACCAACTTGATCAACAAGTGAATCATATCGCACTAAATAGATATTATCTCTGTGATAATCCATATCGAACAGGTCAGGAAAAGTATTTTCCTCCAGGACATAAAACCCATGTGCAGGTATTAAGGCATCGTTTGGCAAATCATATACTGCATCGCAAACAAGCCGCCAGCCCGAAAGAGATAACTCCGAATCTGTCTTATTATATAATTCGATGAAGTTTGAAACATTGTTCTTAGTATTGTGGGTATTGATTTCATTAAGAACAATTTCATCATGCCATCCCCAGCTTGGAAAAGCATCGCTGTAAGAGTGAAATATCTGGGTCATCGGTTCATAGGGAGAGTTAAACACATAAAGCTCGATAGGATGTCCCGCTATTGGGGCTGGAAATAAACCAGGTTGTCCAAAATAAACCGGCTCGATATAATAATTGACTTCGGGAAATATGGAAATGAAATCCCCTTCGGAATTAATAATAAATCCGCTGGTGTTGCTTGAGTTTAAAATAAACGGTTCATCTAATGGTTCCATATTCCAATTAGATGGAACAATAACTTCTGAATTTACAGTTGCCGTATCGCTGGCTGTGATTATCAATGCGCCGGAAATATCAAATTCATCAAGCGAATAAATGCCTATTTCAGGCGGATCAACATTTATATAGCCTATATACTTATCCGGAATCGGATTAGCCAGACACAACTGGCAAGCTACAAAAACCACAACAAAGCAGACAAAAACCTTTGCTTTCAACATAACCATACCTCCTTTTAAGTTTTCAAAAATCCCACCTTGCACTAAAGCTTAAAAGTTAACACTATTTCCAGCTGATTTTCATATCCTGCCGGGGCATGAAATCCAGTCGAACGCTTTTATACACTTTCGCGCCGTTTTCGTGGTAAACGGTATCCGGTTCCGGCCAGACCGCAATATCAGTGAAAGTCTCAGGAACGACAAAATAATATGCTGCCTGCTCCAAAGGTTTTTGCCAAGCGGCGGTCGAGGTTATTATATATACAGCCTGTTTAGCTTTGATTTTCTGCTGATAATCAAGCCTCCAGACAGAAACATCATTTGCTTTAAGCGGTATTTTCATGCTGATGCCGTTAAAGTTTGCTCTATTCTCGTAGGGCAGTTCCTTTTCAATTCCATCATCAAAATAATGTGCCTCTATTTGATGCGGAAACAACGAAAGACTGTCAATGTAAAATGGGAAAAGCACAGGCATATCGAAATCCCTTGAGGTATTATTGCGGAAATAATAAACTCCCTTGACAGAAGCGATGCTATCAGATACGCTTAAAGTGATTTCTTCCTGAAAAAAATCGACCGGCAGTTTTGAGATTTCGGCTGACTTGGATTTTTCTTTTTCGGAATTTGAGCAGCCTTGCACAGCAAATGCAATTATCAAAATGATTAGTATAAAGTGTCTCAAAATCAGATAACCTCTATTACGTTTACAGTAGTAACAAAATAACTGTTTGCTTTGATATATGTCAAGCAAAATAGGGTTCTCCGCCTCAGGCGAACCGAAGGCAGCGCGCGGCGGGGACAGAATAGTATCCACTCGGTAAAATATTTTGTGGAAGTTCCTGCAAAGAAACCAGTTGACTTTAAAATTCTTATCGCTATAATGCCCCCATGATTTACTGGTCGAAAAAGCTGTTTGATCACTAAGCTGTGATATTAATCAGCTGCAAATTAAAATCAAATTGCGAACTTATTTATATTTTTGTGTAAGAAAGGAGCTTTACTAATATCATGAAAGCGAAAAAAATCATCATTATGGGCGCGGCAGGCCGTGATTTCCATAATTTCAATTGCGTATTCCGCGATAACAAACAATACGATGTAGTAGCCTTTACCGCTACCCAGATTCCCGATATCGATGGCAGAAAATATCCGGCTAAACTGGCCGGCAAACTTTATCCCAAAGGTATTCCAATCGTGGCTGAGGAAGAACTTCCGGTTCTTATTGATCAGCATGATGTCGATGAAGTAGTTTTTGCCTATTCCGATGTTCCCTATGAATATGTAATGTCAATGGCGGCAGTTGTGAATGCCTGCGGCGCTGATTTCAAACTGATGGGCACAAATGAAACTATGATTAAATCCAAGAAGCCGGTTATTTCTATTTGCGCGATTCGTACCGGCTGCGGCAAATCTCAAACAACCCGCCGGGTATGTCAGGTCCTTCAGGGGCTCGGCAAGAAAGTAGTCGCTATCCGTCATCCGATGCCCTATGGCGACCTTGCCAAGCAAGCCTGCCAGCGTTTCGCGAAACTGTCCGACCTTAAAAAGCATAAATGCACTATCGAGGAGATAGAGGAATACGAACCTCATATCATGAGCGGCGTTGTGGTTTATGCCGGCGTTGATTATGAAATGATTCTCCGTGAAGCCGAGAAAGAGGCGGATGTTATAATTTGGGATGGCGGCAATAACGATATGTCGTTTTATCAGCCGGATATCCAGATTACAATAGTAGACCCTCACCGCGCCGGACACGAACTCTCATATTATCCGGGCGAAACCAACCTTCTGCTTGCCGATATTATCGTCATCAACAAAATTGATACGGCATCACTTGAGGACATTGAAGAGGTTAGAGAATCTATTGCGATGCTGAATCCGGAAGCAGTAGTTATCGATGCAGCCTCACCGATATTTGTTGAAAATTCCTCGGTGATTACCGGCAAAAAAGTGCTGGTTATTGAGGATGGCCCGACCTTAACACACGGCGAAATGGCATATGGCGCCGGCACGGTTGCCGCCAATAAATTTGGCGCTGCCGAATTGATTGACCCAAGACCGTACACAGTCGGTTCCATAACAAAAACTTTTAAAAAATATCCCGATATTGGCATTCTTCTGCCGGCGATGGGCTATGGCGACAAGCAGGTTAAAGACCTCGAAAGAACAATCGCTAGAGTTAAAGCCGATTCGGTCGTAATTGGCACTCCAATAGACTTGCGCCGCATACTGAAAATAAAGAAGCCTTCCACTCGCGTCAAATATGAACTTCAGGAAATCGGTTTGCCGAATTTTGAATCCATACTGGGTGAATTTTTTGATGATTCCAAAAGGAAAACCGCAAAAAAGAAAGCCAAAAGCAGAAAGCGTAAATAATAGCTTTTAACGCAAATTGTAATTAAACAGGCGAGTCTATTATGTAGGCTCGCCTTATTATTTTTTATAGTATCGCCTCGTCGTCCGCATCAGGCGGATACACCCTCTGGTTATTAAACAGCATTTATCAGCCAGAGTTATTCCGAAAGCATGTAAAAAATATTATAACCCCTTATAATTTATTTACTGGCAGTATCCTTTTCATCTTGATTATCTTTCTTGTCATCTTTTTCAGCCTTAAAAAGCAGAGTAATATTTTTCTTCGAGCTTTCAGATAGAAGAAGTTGGCGCAGTTTAGGCCAATCGCCGGATGTAAATGAGGATTGTTTCAATCTAAGCGACCGGCTTATTATAACCTTGTCATCATGCTGAGATGTCTCAACCGAGAAACTGCCAACACCATTATTTAAAAAGTAATCAGCCGGTGTATGGATTATATCCAAACCTTTCTTATCCAACCGAAATTCAACTTTTTGGGACATCAAGCATGGAAGAACAATTTCCGATGCTCGCTCCTGATGGTATAAATGAACATCATTGGGCAAATTAGCAATAATGCCGCCCGAGGGATTGCCTATCTCAAAGGAAAGCCTTTCAAAATCATCCGGCGCCGGTTTTTTCAATTCCAATTCGAATCCCATTGCTGTCATAAAGCGGCTGAATTTTACCGGATTGCAAGCCGTTATTTTGGCGCCCTTAATAAGTCCTGAGACTACAGAATTCAGATAGTTTTTCGATTCATTGGATAAGCCTTCCATTTTATGATAGGGGCTTAGATAATTATCAGCGTATAAAAAACCTTTGCCGGTAAATATCTCTTTCTTGCTGTTATAAACCAAATTTATACTAATATCAATTTGACTTACTTTGTCTGTTCGGTCAAAGGCAACAGCCGGTATATCGTTATTATCAGCAATCCATACGGTGCGGCCATAAATGTTTTTAGAGCCATTTTCAACAGTTCCGCTTTGAGGGTTATAATAAGCATCAAGATATTGTCCTGTTAACCATAAAACGACATTATTCATCCGTGATAATGAAGGTATTCCATCATTGATATTGCCATATCCTCTGCTGATATATACCGGGTGTATGGTGATTCCCGCATTTTTGAAAAGAGCTGCAGATAGTATTGCCCTATCAAGATTATGGCCATAGGCAGTGTTGAAAACGCGGGAAGCATCACGCGGGAAAGACTGCCAGAAATGCTCCGGATAGTTAATAATTCTGGTTTTCTGGTTTATATAATCCACTATTAAATCAGCTTTTTCTGCTTCCGTTCGAGCGTCATATAAAAGTGAATCAAGTGATTTTTTTACAGGCTTATTGATTGCTATGTTTTTTGTAAAACAATCAGTCAAGTGTTTGCCATACTCAGGCCAGCTATCCCAGGTTGACCAGACAATATACGGAACACCCGCCGCCGGGTCATTTACCAAAGGACGAGGTTTGCTTTCAACAGTCCCCATTTTCCACCAATAGGTATCAAGACCCAACTCCTGATTAGCGATTTTCTCAGGCGCCGGCACTCCTTCCGATGTGAATACTTTAAGCTTTTGCCCTGTTGGCAATCCATAACAAAACCATGACTGCACTGCCGGTTCATTGCGGGCAAATGTCCATAAGCCGTCAGCTCCCTTGCGGAATGGTTCCTTATCCTCAATAGAATAAGCCACCTCGAGTATGCAGGGCAGTTCGATGCCGTTATGCAAAAGCATCATCTCGCGCATGTTTGAATAATCATAGGCTTTCTCAAGAGCAAAAGGAGTAGTTTCAACAAAACCGGTTTTGCCCGTTGTCCACCATTGATTATCGCGCCAGGTGCGAACCGTTTCAACATTAAATGCTGTATGAGCATCATCATAGGGAATACGATGGTCGCCATAATGTTCCAAGGCGTAATCGGTTTGTATCCATATTATGCGATGGATGTGATTAACTAAACGGCCATCCGGAAGCCAGTTGACTCTCTGCTCATCGAACAATAAAACCGCGTCTTCCTGTGATAAATCGAATCTGTTTTCGGCAATGGTGTAAAGCTCGGCAATATCCTGCATCCCCGTGATAGATTTTTGCGCCCAAACATCAGAAACTGATAATGCCAGACAAATCGAAATCATAAATGCGGCAAGTATGCTATTATAAAAAGTCTTCATTTCTTGCCTCCTTTCTCAGCTCGAAAAACAGTCTTGCTAAACTTTTTAGCTTCCTTCATAGCCCTGCAAAAATCAGCATAGCCTTCTGATGGAACCTGACGGCGATTTATTTTTGCGGTAAATTTTGTAATTAGCTTATCCTTCGACATCTTGCTTTCACCTTTGAAATAGGCATAAGTATCATCGATTTTCTTGCTGTTCTTAGGCTTTTCAACTTTAAATCCTTTTGGTAATTTAATAGTTTCATTACCGTCGATAAGCCTGGTCGAATAGAAAAATAAATCATCGCGCCGCTCTTTCGGCCAATCGATTGTCCCATAATACAACTGAACTTCATTGGCGTATTCTACTAAGGGGCTTTTAAACTCATAGCCATTATCAGTCAAGAGAGCATATTCGGGAATTCTATATTTTATTTTCCACCACATATTTTTATGAAAATCGAGCAAATCGCCATGCTCATAGCTGATTATTTCAATCCTATCGCTAACGTAATGAAGATGCCCGGCTAAGTAATTGTTCAAATCGGCAAGACGGCCGCGATTAAGCATACCGCGCAGACGGGAATCTCTGGTGCCGTTTCCGCTCAATTCGAGCGTGCCCTCCAAAGAGCAGTCTTTGAATATCCTGGCTGTATTTGTTATTCTCATAGACGATTCCTCGGGAGGGCTGTACCGTATTCGGTTTAACGATTCGCCCTCAGGGTTGCCTATTAAATAATGCTGTTCTGATTCATACTTGCTCCAGACATCTTTTTGAAACGGCACCCAGGTCGGGTCATACATCTCGAAACTGCCGTCGTTTTTCTTAAGAGCAACTACGCAATGATTGAACTGGTCGGCGGGAATCTCCTCGATGCGGCTGCCGGCCATAGTCATAGCGCCATAAGAATCCAAACCGGCTGCTCTCATCATGGTGATTAGCATACCGGCAATATCTTTACATACGCCGCTCCGCTGTTCGAATATCATGGCGCCGGAATGCAAGGTATAACCCTCGCCTTTGCCCATTGTTTGACCGCTGTAGCGGATATTCTGAGCAACCCAGTGCACCAACTCGAATGCCTTTTCCTCCTCCGTTCCCTTAGCAACGCCGGCTTTGGCGAAAATCTCATCGACTTTAGCTTTAATAGCATCGGTATATTCAAATTGCGGCTCGTTAACATCAAAGAACCAACGGCTCTTAGCCTCCCAGCTTTCAACAGTGGCCAATACAACCTTGGTGATAATGTCGGTATCATCGGGACGATACTGCTGAGGTTCCCAAGCAGGCATATCCTTTGTCCACCAGGAGTAAGTCGTTGTATCTGCATTATAGCTGGTGCTGGTATACATTGGTCCATTATATACCTGCGAGTGGAGACGCTTATCGGCAGGCAGTTTCAAGATATATTTTTTCTCCACAATCGGCACGGTTGCCTCGAAAAGCACAATATCGAAATACTGTCCGCGCATCGGCGGAATATAATTTTCATCATCCGGCTCGGGTGTTTTGGGATCGAGCAAGGCATACGAATAACCTTTGCGGTATGTTTTAATTTCGATACCATCACCTGCCAAAAGTCTGGGAAGCTGGAGCGATTTATTCCTATCGCCCCAGAATATCCCGCGCTGCGGAGCTGGCAAATCGATAATTTCGTCAACCGATACCGGAATTGACTTTTCACCTCGGATGATATTGACCTCATGTATTTCAACATAATTGGTTAGCGGCTCATAATGCCAGGTTTGAACAGCCAACTTTTTACAGCCGTCATCAGTAAGCGCTTTATACAGGATGTAGCTATCCGTATATGTTATTCCTAAGTCATTTACCCTATTGACTGATGAGTCAACAACAATAGCGTAAGCGGCGCTATCGAAATCGGCGGCATTACCGGCGTTCTTAATCCGGTCGAATACGGTCGGCGGCGGGTTGTCGCCGGGAGGCAGTGATTGCGGGCTGCCTATTTGAGCCTCAACACATGCTGTCATCAATAATATCAAAACAATTAAAACGGCTCTTTTCACTAAAGTTCTCCTTGTGATAACGTTGTTTTACAAATTCTACGATTAATTTCTTGTATTTCAGGGTATTCTATTTTAAACATCAGACATATCTCCGAAAATTATTTCAAAGGCTAACCTATATATTGAAATGTTAAACTAAAGAATTTATGTTGATTTTACAAGGTCTTTATCAGGCAAGCTTAGATTTAGTAACACATATTAAATAGACTTTGATATTAGTATCTGCCTGAATTCCTCGTGGTTGGCGTACGTCCCCGTGCGCCAACTTGAAATGTGGTTGGCTGTATGTCCCCGTGCGCCAACTTGCGACACGTCCGGATAAAACTATATTCAAACCCAGCCCAAATACGCCGATAATAATATGAAAAGGAGAAATTATGCGCCAAAAATTCTTAGCCCTATGTGTATTAATTTTTTTAATGTTTTTTGTATCCGGCTATGCTGATATGGTTTATATAGCCAAAAAGCCGCCACAGCCAAAAGCCGAGATAATAACCAAATCGCCCGGCAAGGAGGCTGTCTGGATTGGCGGACACTGGAAATGGGATAGCGAGGAATTTGTCTGGGTATCCGGGCATTGGGTGAAAAAACCGCAAGGGCGCTGGGTTAAAGGGCACTGGAAGAAGAACAAAAAAGGTTATATTCGGATACCCGGTCACTGGAAAAAGAAATCGACCAAACCGGTTGATGTAAAAAAAAGGAAAGTCAGTCATAGGCTTGCAAAACCGGCTAAAGACAAACCGGGGCATGTCTGGGTACCCGGGCATTGGAATAAAACCAAGCATGGCAAGATTTGGATAAAGGGGAATTGGAAAAAGAAATAGGTGTTATGCCGGTAGGCTTACTTGATGTATAATTTCTATCATTACTGTCCGGGCTTTTGTCCGCTTTGGGCAGATGCAATAGTGATGTCATTCCCCCGCCGCGGCGGGGGAATGATGTAAATGGATAATCATCGAATAAGAATAGACTTCTGAAATCTAATTCCTCCTGTCGGCGGACAGGCATGAAATATCATGCAAAGTAAAAAGTGAAATATTGATGTTTGCCAGAGTCGTTCAACGTCTTGTTGCTCTTTAGATTGTGATTTAAGCATGATTCACTTATTATGTCTCGCCAAGTAATTTTATTGAAAAAGCCGGATAGTAGTGTAATACAATATTTTCTTACCCCAATCCTTGACTTGCAGCCGTTATTAATATAGTTTCAAAAAGTGTTAGAAGAGAATATTAATCGGGATAAATCCAAGATTTTCCCAAATCCGAAACCTCTCATGATAATCGGTAGTTTATAATAATCATGAAAGGCGGCAAATATGGCTGAAAAGCAGAAAAAGACAGGTCTAATCATAGTATATACCGGCGACGGCAAAGGTAAAACAACCGCCGCTTTAGGAATATGCCTCAGGGCTGCCGGCTATGATATGAAAGCGGCTATTGTCCAGTTTGTTAAGGGAAGCTGGCATTGCGGCGAACTTGATGGGATTAAAAAACTTTCGCCCAATGTGGAAATTTTCACTGGAGGTAAGGGCTTTGTTGGCATCTCCGACGATAATCTTCCCCATGAGGAACATGTAAAAGCCGCCCAAGATACGCTTAAGTTTGCAGAAGAGCTGATTGCCAGCGGCAAATATGATATTATAATTCTCGATGAGCTAAATGTGGCGGTTTCGCTTAGGCTTATCGATATCGGGGACGTTCTGACCTTGCTCGATAAAAAACCCGATAATATGGATATAGTGATAACAGGCAGGGATGCTCATCGGGATTTAATAGAGAGAGCCGATTTGGTTACGGAGATGAAGGAAATTAAGCATCCGTTTAATAAGGGTGTCATTGCCCAAAAAGGTATAGATTATTAGATACTGGAGGAATAAATGAAGGAATTGGACATTGTTATAGTTGGCGCCGGGCCAGGCGGATTAACATCGGGCATGTATTCGGCGAGAGCGGAGTATAATACAATTAGCATCGAGAAGATGATGCCGGGCGGTCAGATTGCCAATACCGAGCTGGTTGAGGATTACCCCGGATTTGAGTCGATTTCCGGCCGTGAACTGGCTAAGAAATTCAAAGACCATGCTGTTAAGTTCGGTTTGCAAATAGTCTTCGATACGGTTAATAAAATTAAGCTTGATGGCCGCTACAGAATTGTTGAGTGCGATAATGAGACATACAGAGCCAAAGTGGTTATTTTTAGTACCGGCGGACAGCCCCGCAAACTTGGCGTGGCGGGCGAGGCGGAATATACCGGCAAAGGCGTATCATACTGCGCAATCTGCGACGGGGCGTTTTTCAAAGATCAGGTGATTGCGGTTGCCGGCGGCGGCGATGCCGCAGTAGAGGAAGGTATCTACCTGACCAAATTCGGCTCCAAGGTGTATATAATCCATCGCCGCGACCAGTTAAGAGCGCAGAAGATTATCCAGAAGCATGCCTTTGATAATCCTAAAATTGAATTTATCTGGGACTCCGTTGTCGATAAAGTAAACGGCGGAGATTTAGTTGAATCTATTGATATCAAGAATGTCAAAACCGGCAAAGTAACAAATCTGAAAATCGGCGCTATTTTCCCTTTCATAGGTTTTACTCCTAATTCCGATTTTTTTGATTTTGAGATAAAGAAAGACCCTAATGGTTATATAATCACCGATGAAAATATGCAGACATCAGTGGAGGGAATTTTCGCGATTGGCGATGTCAGAAAGCAGTTATGCAAACAGATAACCAACGCTATCGGAGATGGCACTACTGCGGCTGTGGCAGCAGATAAATATATCGAAGCTTGGAACGATTGAGGAATATACAGTGAAATAGTCGGGCTTCTTCTCCCCCGTTGCAGCGGAGAACCCGACCTGCAATATTTGATATAAAAATAAAAGAAGGTGTATACAATATACCCCTACGCGCGATAGCTCATGTTGTTTTCAATTTAATGAAGCTGCTTTATCAACAAACTGAGGGCGTCCGCCTGGAGTAAACGCTTCCTACGGTACAATTCTATATTAAATGAATAATAATAATCAATACAAACGCAAACCGCCATGGCTGAAAATCAAGCCGAATTTTGGGACGGTTTACGGCGAAGTTAAAAGCCTGTTAGAAGAACTTAACCTTCACACTGTCTGCCAAGAGGCGAACTGTCCTAATATGGGAGAGTGCTTTTCGGCGGGGACTGCGACTTTTATAATCCTTGGCGACAGATGTACCCGCAACTGCCGTTTTTGTGATGTTAAACCGGGAAAACCGGCGCCTCCTGATGCCGATGAACCGAACAGAATAGCCGATGCCGTTAGAAGGCTAAAGCTTAAATTTGCGGTTATAACCATGGTAACCCGCGATGATTTGCCGGATGGCGGCGCGGAGATATTCGCCGAGACTATCAGGCAGATAAGGCATCTTTCGCCTGACTGCAAAGTTGAGGCGCTTATATCGGATTTGGGCGGAAATGCTGATTCGCTTGATATTATTATCGATTCCGCTCCTGATGTTTTGGCTCATAATATTGAAACAGCACCCGAGCTTTATCCGGCTGTAAGGCCTCAGGCTGATTACAACAGGTCTTTGGAGGTTCTAAATCATGCGTTTAGAAAGGCGGAGAATACTCTTATAAAATCGGGAATTATGGTTGGACTGGGGGAAAATTTCGAGCAGATTGAAAGCGTTTTAAGCGATGCGGTTAGAGTTGGCTGCAGGATTTTCACTGTTGGGCAATACTTATCTCCTTCCAAAAAGCATCTGCCTATAACAAAGTATTACACTCCTGAAGAGTTTGAGGAAATCAAAGTTATTGGTGAAAAACTGGGTATTAAACATGTGGAATCGGGACCTTTGGTTAGAAGTTCCTATATGGCTCACCGTCAAGCCGAAAGCGCTTATTAGTTTATTAATCCAATTTATAACCAAGCGCTGCGGTTCATGTGCTGTTGACAAAGCAACAATATCGCTGCGTATACCAATCACCACTGACAGCATCACTGTTTAGTAATCAGTTAATTTTTAATTGAATAACTAAAATTTTTATTTGACAACTTCGATTAAAAAGTTTTTATTGCCCGAACTGAATATTGGACTGAAAAGGAAACGACTAAGCTTTCAGCAGCTTCAGCTTTTGTTCTTTGAAAATTGATTTTTTAAGCCTGTTAAGTAACCGGCGTTTTGTTCGATATATTTAAGGTTGGCAGTGAAAATTTTGGCTGTTTACAGCAATGGCAATTGATATTGTGTCTTAATTAGAACAATTGGCGGTATTAGCCGTTTTTCACCGCTTAAAATGTAATTGTTGAAAAGCAAGCCGGAGTAGCTCAGTTGGTAGAGCAGCTGATTTGTAATCAGCCGGTCGGCGGTTCGAGTCCGTTCTCCGGCTTTAATAAAGGCATTAGCGCCGTTTGACAGCAATTAATATCTTGCAAAAAGCAGGCTTACTTAAGTATTTGGTGGGGTTCCCGAGTGGCCAAAGGGAACAGACTGTAAATCTGTCGGCGAAGCCTTCGAAGGTTCGAATCCTTCCCCCACCAGCTTTTATTATATTTTAAATCCTATATTTTGCAGCCATGCCCGCCGGCAGGCAGGTTGAAATTATATTATATAAGAAATTATCACATAAGACATTTCTATAAATCGTTTTCACTATACTATTTATTATGAATAATCGTTGATTTCACCGAAAAATAACAAAGAGGGCACATGCAATAAACCCCTACGCGCTGATGTATATCAATTTGGATTTATTATTGTGCTGCCGGAAGTTATTTCCGACAGTTCTGGCAGAGGAGTTCGCTTATGGCGGATTAAGATTTGTCAGTAATGCGGGATATTAACCTTGGTTTTACTGTTGAATTATTATTGCGTGTTATATCGCTATGCCCGACAACTGTTTTCATCAAACCGCAAATGCCGCCAGAATATCCTGCAGTGCATGCGCAATTATACAAGGTATCAGCGAGCCGCGCGCCAAATATAACAGACAAAACATAAACCCATAGATACTAATCAGCACAACTCCCGACAATCCCTGGTAAAGATGCCCAAAGCCAAAACTTATCGAACCCAGCAAAACGCCCGGCCAGATATTACCGGTTAGCCTTGCCATACGGCTGATAACATATCCCCGAAAACAGATTTCTTCAGCGATACCGGCAGCAATAGATATAATTATCCAGAAAACTTTCTCGCCTGACGTTCGGGGCAAAAGGTAGGCGATATCCTCAGCCTGAAAAATATTGTAATAGTTGATTATGTTTGAGATAATATTTAATACGATAACTGCGGCAAATAAAAAGACAATCCCCGCAGCTAAATTAATTATACTGAAATCGGATTTTTTTATACCCAGGCTGGTTAAGCTTTTGGAAAGTCCCCATCTATCCGCATTTGCCGCAACAGGCGTTTTAAGGATTGTAAATACGATGCCAAATATTATCATCATCTGAAAAAATAAGGCTGGCACATAAACCTGAATAATCCGGGATTCAATGAGTCTTTCCGATGGTGGGTTTATATAATACATCAATGTTGAAAACAATGGATAACCAAGCAGGATTACAGCCAGTATAACTTTTTGCGCCAATGGTATTTTTTGGCTGTCGATGTTATTATCATTAAGAGTATTATTGTTTTCCATAATAGCTAATGTTAACCAATATTTCGCAATGGAGCTACAAATAAATTAATAAATTATTCGGAATGATATTGAACACTTAGCGTTAGAAACATACCCCTAATCCCTCTCAAGAGGGGAATAATACGTCTTTAACAAATAAAACATAAGGGCATTGAACCCTAATATCTCAAGAAGGGAATAATAAAACGTTGGTGCACGAGGACGTACGCCAACTATTTTATAATCTAACCATGCAAATAAAAAGCCGCCAGATTTTTATCCGGCGGCTATGATAATGTCTGATATTTTACTTGTTCCGGCTATTTACCAATCATTTGCTTTACTTTTTGCCATTCGGAATCCGAATCGAATTTACTTTTGGTGGATGCATTCGCATTCTTGTTGAATTTTTTATAATTCTTTTTTGTGTTCTTCTTGTCGTCCATCCTCATATAACACTGGGCTATGTAAGCATAAGGTTTGGCATCGGCAAAATTTAGTTTCTGAACATCCTCGTATGCCTCCAGCGCGGCGGGATAATTTTTCGACTTGTAATAAGCCTCACCGAGTTTATAGTAGGCGTTCAAATGACGTTTATCGATTTCGATTACCTTGCTGAAATCCTGAGCCGCGCGGTAGTTTTCTCCCTGATTTAGATAAATCAATCCCCTGTTGTATCTGGCGGTAAGGTAATTCGAGTTTATCTCCAGAACGCCTGTCAAGGCGCTTAGCTGAGCGGCGTCATCGTTCTGAGCCTTGGCGATTTTACTTGCTTTCAGGTAGGATGATAATGATTTCTTGGAGTCACCCTTGGCCTTATAACACCGCGCCTGCCCCATCAACGCCTCAATATTACTCTCATCGGAGGAAATGACCTTGTTGTAGTATGTGAGGGCTTCGCTATATTTGCCTTTTTCTTCAAGCTCTGTCGCAATATCTTCATTGCTTTTCTTGGTTTGTTTTTTTGAGCTTTTGGCTTTTTTTAATTTAAAAGTATATGATTTAATCTGGTTAGTGGGAATATTGATACTATAATTATAATCTTTATATTTGGAGTTTTTAACTGTAACCTTATGTTTTCCTGTGGGTATTTTATATGTCTGCGAACCTTTGCCGATATATTTGCCGTCTAAATATACTTTTGAATTTTTTGGAGGCACAATTTTTAATTTTAGGAAACAATAATTATTTGATAGTTGACTCGCCGGTTTATTGGCAGTTTTCCCAATAGTATTAGATGCGCTTATCGGCTCAATTAGTTCTTGCTCATCTGATGGAAGAGCAAAACTTAGCGTGGTGGTGCTATCACCAATAACATAAGTTCCCTCCTGCTTCAAAATGGCTACTCCCTCGCTCATAACCTCGACCGTATAATTCCCGGTCGGTACCAAATTGAATGTGAAAAAGCCTGCATAGCTTGTCTGGGTTGTTTTACCCAGTTCCTTAACAGTAACCATTGCATTAGGTACTGGTTTACCGGTAAGCGGATCCTGCAGAATACCTACTATTTGGCCTTTCCCTGATGAATTGCCGCCAAAGAGTATTATAAGCATAACAAACAGAAAAAGAACGCCTCCGCCGATACCGGCATATAGCTGCAATTTATTAGTTTGTTTCTCTTTCAACTTAAAAGACTTATTGCCAACATTAACAATTTCGCCGGATGAGGGTTTAAAACCGCCGGGGATTGTAATTGAATTTCCGTCAAAATAGGCTACTCCATGAGATTGAACAAGGCGGGATGGTTTTAGGTCTGGCAATTTATCGGGTTTATCTTTTCTGATAAGTGTATCCTTGTTGGTTTTTGCAAGAGCTGTTTTCAAATCATGTTTAGAGGGCGTTGAAATTTTTTCAGAGGTTGATGGTGCAGCGTCAGTTGAGTTTGATTCTTTGGCTTCTTGCGGTTTTACAGTCTTATCTTTAAGTTGCGGATTAATAATGATTTTTTGAGTCATGCTGTTTTCTTCATCGGATTGGATTTCCAAATCTTGCTCTGATAAAACCGGAGGCTCATCCTTATCATCGGTCTCATTTTCAGCTTCTAAGGACGTCTGTTCCGATGTATCGTTAATATCGGATCTATCTGTTAGCGTGATTGCTGGACCATCTTCAGTATGTTCCATTGTTATCTGCATTTCGTCGTCGCGATATAATGTTAGGTCTTTGTTAATTTCAATCATGTCATCATCAATTTTTTCAGCAGCGGTCTCTTCTTTATCATCCTTAATAAGCAAAGCGTCATTGTCTTCGTCATCAGATGATACTAATCCCATTGACGAATCATCGAAGTCAACTTCTTTAATTTCAAATCCGTCATCATCAGCGATATTTCTATCCGGTTCAGATAAATTTTCATTATCTATATTTAAATTAACAGTGCTCTTGTCGCTTGCTGATGTAGAAGAAGCCGCCGACTTAACAGCCTTTTTGCTAATGCTTGATGGATTAAGCGGTGCCAGGCAATTCTTGCAGAATTTTGATTCGCCAAGTTTATTCTCAGCGCCGCATTTTTTGCATATTATCACGGTATCCCCCATTCGGGTTGTATATGGTTATAGCATTCAATTAAATTATCGTCATATTTACATTACTCTTTAAGGTTTGACGAATTTCCTGCTGTGTGCACAGAGATATAGCAGCAAGTATCAGGTTTGTCCGCCCTGACTATTGATATACACGATATAGTTTGCCTCAACCGGGAAAACCTACAGACCCCCAACACAGGCCTGGAAAGGCTTGTCTAATGAACTTGGGATGCTATTTGATTTTTTTGGGGAAGTTCTTGTTATTCTTAACAGGAGTTTCCCCGAAATCCTGCATAAATTCTTTATAATTTAATTTATTTCATAGAGTTAGCATTCTCAAAAAGTGGAAATCATGTTTTTGGAAAAATGGGGAAACTCTAACCGGATTTTGCCTTTGACTTTTTAGCCTGAAAAAGGCCTTCTGTATCAAAAGCGTCCTGCGGATCCGATTTATAATTGAATAAAAACAGGAAAACTCTCTTTTCATCTGTTGTTGACATTGCGGTGTAATTTCAGTAATATTTATCCCAATATGAAAGAACTTACCTTGGATGATATAAAAATCGCTTTAAGCAATTGTTCCGGTTCTCCAAAGATCAGGGAATTTGCCCGATTGATGAAAATCCCGAAAACTGATTACCGCGCTTTTAGACGGATAATTAGAGAGGCGATTAGCGAGGGCGAAATTGAACGCCTTCGCGGGGGACGGCTTACTGTTCCATCCTATGTGGGGAAAGTTAAGGGCAGATTGATAGTTGCCAGAAGTGGATTCGGTTTCCTAATCCCCGATGATAACTCTGAGGAAATGTTTATTCCCGATTCTGAACTCGGCGGCGCCCTTCATGGCGAAACTGTAATTGCCGAACTTAAAAAGTTTCGCCTTGGCAAAAACCGGGAAGGCAGAATTATAAAAGTTCTTCATCGCGAAGGTAAGCAGCTTGTAGGGAAATTGGAAAAAACCCGCTATGGTTGGCGTTTGAATCCCAATGATCCGAATATCGATTCTAAAATCGAACTTGCCCCGCCTGATGGTTTTGCTGTAAAACCAGATTATATAGCGGTTATTCTTCTCGATGAATGGCGCGCCGATTATCTTCCCCCAACAGGCAAAGTAGTTGAAATTTTGGGTCCTGCCGGCGCTCCCGGTGTCGATATTGATGCTTTAATTAAGTCATCCGGCGTTCCTGAGGAGTTTTCATCTCAGACTCTAACAGAAACGCGAAAAATAAGAAAGACTATCCCTAAATCAGAGCTAAACAGAAGAACCGATTTGCGGAATTTAACGGTTTTCACAATTGACCCTGCCGATGCCAAAGACCATGATGACGCTGTCAGTATCGAGAAGCTGGGAGATGGCTTGATAAGGCTGGGAGTGCATATCGCTGATGTTTCACATTATGTAAAAAAGGATAGTTGGCTTGATAGAGACGCCTTTCTGCGCGGCAACTCAATCTATTTAGTCGACAGAGTAATCCCGATGCTCCCTGAAAAATTATCCGCCGACCTGTGCAGCCTTCATGAAGGCGTTGACAGGTTGGCATTAAGCGTTATGATGGATTTTGATAAGCATGGCAGCTTAAAGCATCATGAGATAGTCGAGAGCGTAATCAAGAGCGGCGCTTCGCTAAATTATATAGAGGTTCAAAAATGCCTTGATGGCGAACCATCACCAAAACTTGAACCATTTACCGAATCGCTGTCAAACATGAATAAGCTTGCTTCAAAATTACGAGCCAAAAGGATAAAAGCCGGCAGTCTGGATTTCGACCTTCCCGAACCGAAAATCGTACTTGATAAAGAGGGCAATGTTGTAGATATATTCCGTTATCCGCGTTATGACAGCCATCGCTTGGTAGAGGAATTTATGCTGATGGCAAATTGCGCCGTTGCTAAAACGATGCGGGCAATCTCTGCGCCGATTCTATATCGCGTTCATGACAAACCCGATAAACTGAAAGTAAATAATTTCGCCGAGCTTCTAAGGGAAATGGGTTATAAATTCAGCTTTAAAGGCGATATTACACCTAAGAAATTTCAGCGTGTTTTAAATATGGTTTCCGGCAAAGATGATGAGGGATTCATCCACCGTTTGCTTTTAAGGTCTTTGGCAAAGGCTGTATATCAGCCTGATAATATCGGTCATTTCGGTCTGGCGTTTGATACATACACGCACTTTACCTCGCCCATCAGGCGGTATCCCGATTTACATCTGCATCGCGCGGTCAAGTTATATATCAACAAAAAACTTAACTCATCGACCGCCGCCAAACTAAGAGACGGCATAAAGAACACCGGCAGGCATTGCTCGCAAACGGAGCTTCAAGCTAATGAACTCGAACGGGAATCGCTAAAGATTAAAATGGTGGAATATTTTTCAACCCGGATCGGAGCAGTATATAGCGGCGTAGTATCGGGTGTTGTGCGTTCCGGTTTATTTGTCGAGGTTGACGATTTAATGACCGATGGTTTCTTATCCTACTCTTCTTTCGATGATGATTATTATATTTATGATGATGCCAAACATCAGGCAATCGGCAGAAGAAACAATAAACGCTATCGTCTCGGCGACAGAATCAAGATAGTTGTTGTAAAAGTTGATAAAGAAAAAAGAGAGATTGATTTTATGCCTGCTGAAAAATTGAAGCAGGGGAGAAAAAGCAAACGGAACAAACGAAAAAAATGATAACAATTTACGGACCGCAAATAGAATTCTGCGAAGGGTTAGCAGAGGTATTAAAGCAAAGGTCTTTTGATGTCCAGGTATTTACCGATAAACAATCCTTTGCTTCTGCAATAAAGAAAGAACCCCCGGAAGTAATTTTCTATAATTTGAAATTTGAGAAAGAAATCCCGCGCCTGCTGGAAAGGATTTATCTCGAAATGCCCGAAACAATTCTTCTGGCAACTGCCGATATGCATCTGGAGGTGTTTGAGCAATATACCGACCAGATATTTTTAACTTATGTCGACTATGAGACAATTGTTGACGGCATAATTAATCATCTCAATGACAGGAAACTTATCGCCTCATGCAATTTCGTAGGCAGGTCGGTAGAGCTTATCGGCGTTGCTCGAATGATTGAGCAAGTTGCTCCTACTGATATTACCGTTTTGATTACCGGACCATCCGGTGCGGGCAAGGAGAAAGTGGCTAAGGCAATTCATGATAAATCCGGCAAACCGGAGGATAAATTTGTGAGCTTAAACATCGGCTCATTAGCGCCCGGAATTTTGGAATCGGAACTGTTCGGCCATGAGAAGGGGTCATTTACAGGCGCAGTCGGCAGGCGAATAGGCCATTTCGAGCAGGCCTCCGGCGGCACTTTATTTCTCGATGAAATCGGCGAGCTTTCGCAAGATCTGCAGGTGAAGCTTCTTCGCATATTAGAAGAAAAATGTTTCTATCGTGTCGGCGGGCAAAAAAACATTACCGTTGATACCCGTTTGATATTCGCTACTAACAGAGATTTGGCAGAGGATGTAGCCGCCGGCAGCTTCAGGCAAGACCTTTATTACCGATTGAATGTTATTAATATTCCGGTAGCGCCTTTGGTTGCCCGACCAAAAGATATACCGTTATTAACCAGATATTTTATCAGCAAATCACGCTATGCGGTCTACACAAAAAGCAATCCGATTGAACACGGGGCGATGAAGTTATTTATGAAATATCACTGGCCTGGCAATGTCAGAGAGTTAAGAAATGTCGTCGAGTCTCTGCTGATATTATCCAATAAAGGAGTTATTACTCAAGCCGCTTTTGAAAAATACCTTCAGGAAAAATCTCTGCATGACAGCGAGCTGCCTGTTCCCACCGGACGCACTCCCGAAAGCGCCGAACGCCAGTTGATACTTCAGGCTTTGCTCTCTTTAAAAGAAGAAATAAATGCCTTGCGCATATTGATTATCGAAAACATTCAGAAATCTCCTGATGAAAATGTTAGACTTCCCGAACAAGAAAAAATATTAAATATGAATGAAAATGAAAAAATTCTCATAGCTAAAACATTAAAGGAGGTGGGAGGAAATCGCAAAAGGGCAGCGGCAATTTTAGGAATAGGCGAAAGAACGCTTTATCGAAAATTAAGAAAATACGGCTTGCAATAATTATTTTCACCGCTATTATTTTGATTGCTTCAATATTAACCATGCCGGTTAAATCAGCTTCATTGGTTTATGATATTGAATGCCTTGATGACCTTTATCAGGCCTACTATGATGGGGAAATTAACAGCGATATATTCTCAACCCTGCTCAATTCATATAACGTTGGCGGCTTGATGCCGCTTGATTTGGCAGCTTTGGGAGCGCTTGAAAGAAATGATTTAATAACCGAGCCGGATAAACCTTTCTATAATGATTTTTGGTCTGAATATCTGTTTCCGTTAAAAGGCAAAGCAGGGTTAAGGAGATACAGCAAGGACATCGAAAAATCAGCAAACTACTATTATGTAAACTGGCAAAGAGAAAATATCAGGATGTCTGCCGAATCGAAAGAAAGCGAGGGCGAAAATTCGTGGCGAAAAAGAGCGCTATTCTGGCCGGCGGAACCGTTTGAAATTACAATAGGCAATTATACGGCAGATGAAGGTTATGGGCTGGCAATCGGCCGTTTTGACTATCGTCCCAGTGTTGGTCTTAATGATGACAGCAGTTCTGATTTTATATATCCGTTGAACAGCTATTACAACGGAATCAAGTTTGCCGGACATAACGGTAATTTTGGCGGAAGATTTTATTATTCGGAGAAGAAATATAATAGTAGTCAGAAAACTTTTATAGGTTCAGGCTTTGATTATAATATCAATTCATTGGCTGTCGGTTTTTCGTTGGGATATAACCGGTTTGTAAGTGACGGTATGGATGATAACCGTTTGTCAGCCGGCATAAATATAAAACTATCTGACGATGATTTCAGCTTGTCGGGCGAATATGCTTACATCAATAAATCGAACGGCTTATTCATAAGAGGAGAGCGCCGATTGAGCGATGTCAGCATCCGAACTGAATTCTGGCATTATGATGATGATTTTAATAGCTATAATTGCTCGGGACCATCTGCATCCGATTATCAATCATTTTACCCTGATGAACAGAATCTTGGTTTTAGAAGCGCCCAGGCAGGCGAAGCCGGTATGGCTGTAAAATATTTTATCCCTTATATGTCTTTTGGTTTGATGTTGTGGAGCAATTCTTTCGATGATAGAATAAATTCATCATTTAGTTCCCGATTTAGGAAGCCGATTACAAGTCATCTGAAACTGTTTGCCCTTACCTCGGTAAATTCCCGCAATGAGAATCGCTATTTCTGGCTGAAAGCAGGACTGGATATAAAGGATTACCCGATGATGCGGCAATCGGGAATGAAATTATATTTCATCGACAATGCTAATCCGGCTAATGATAAAAGCTATACGTTTTTAAAATTCTCCAAGAGCGTAAAAGATAATTTTACTATATTCCTGAATATAAGAAACTATTTTAACGGCTATAACAGGTTATTCATTGGCGAGGAATTTATATCCGATAGCGGCATCAATATTATTGCCGAAGCCGCTTTTTATAAAGGCATCCGGGTGAATATAAAAATTGAGAAAATGCTATGAAATTCCTATTCTGGGTTATAATCGCTGTGTCTATATTGTGCTATCCGTTAAAAGGCGAAATTATCCTGAGCGAGATATTGGCAAACGAACCAAACGGTTCTGCCTCTTTAGAATGGCTTGAGATTTATAACAACAGTTCCAATCATATAGATCTTGGCAATTATATACTTGTCGATGGCGATAATGCTATTTCTTTCCCGGAGGAGGCAATTGATTCGGCTTATTCATATTTAGTTGTATGCAGACGGTTATATTCAACTGATGGCGGCGTTTGCTTTGAGAATTATTGGGGCAATTCATCAGGCGTGTGGGGCGATGCCGTATATGAAAATTATGTTGTTATCGAAGCCGGTATATCTTTAAGGAACTCATGTGATACTTTGTGTCTATTAAACGCCGACAGCGTTATAATCGATCAGTATATTTGGCATGAGCCATCGGATGACGGCCGCAGCATCGAGCGTAATGATGTTAGCGATGAATTATCAGCCTGGCATCCCTGTTATGATCCATCCGGTTCGACTCCGGGCAGAGAAAATTCAGCATGCCCATCAGATAACCATGACTATATACTTGAGGCTGCTCCTCGATTAATTAGTCTGTCCGGTATTAATAAATTTATAACGATTTCATATTCAGCGCCTGTTGACTCTAAAATCAATCTGGCGGTTTATGATGATTCGGCGCGAAAATTGAAAACGCTTTTAAATAATTCAGATAATACTTACGGCACGATAATATGGAATATGACCGGCGATAATAACTACCCGCTTGCGCCGGGATTGTATATAATATCATTTAAAATCACTGATGCCATTAATGCTTATGAAAACATTCCCATAGCGATAGCGCCATGAAAAAGATTATTCTTGTCTTATTGCTCATATCAGCATCAGCATATGCCTTAGAGGGTCCCGATTTCATGCTGATTGGCGATTTGTATGTTCCCCAACCGAACTGTTTCAGCTTTGCCTGCAATTCATGTGAAAATCAGGGAATCGATGTTGTTTTCCGCAATGCCTCATTATACAAAATCAGCTCCCTTAACTGGATATTTGCCGGCGCCAGCATCCATTCTAAGTTTGGCTCATTAGCGGTCAGTTTCCGGGATTACGGTATAAACGAGCTTTATAAATCAACAATGCTTTCATTATATTTGCAAAAACCTGTTTATAATAGTATTTTTATGAGACTGGGCTATTCGAGAAAGGAATATAGTTACGGTGTAAATTATTATAATTCTACATCTAATGTCTTTGCATTTGGAGCTGGCTTAAAGTTCCGCAGTTTCAACCTGAGCGCTATAATTGATAATCTCGCTTTTAAAAAGGAAAGTTTCAATAATAATCCCGAGCTGTGTTTTTCGTTATTCTGGCAGGCTGATGAGCTATTAACATTCTATGCTATATATTTTAATGATAACAGGAAGCATGACAGGTTATTATTTGGACAGAGTTTTATGCTGGCAAAACCGCTTAATTTTAAAGCAGGCATTTTAATGAAACCAGATGCCTATTACACCGGATTTGAAATTGTTTACAAAAGATTTGTTTTTGGCTATACTTATTTCGATATTGGAGGATTGCCAGATTGCATGAGATTAACTTTATCATACAGGTGAGAAGATGTCATTTTTAGATGAGTTGAAAAAACGCGAACAGCAAACCTTGGCTCCCTATGCGATGAAATCGACCGAATCGAGAGGACGCCGCTTTAAAGAACCTTTGCATCCATACCGAAATGATTTTCAACGCGACCGGGAACGGATTATTCATTCATCCTCATTCCGACGCTTGGAATACAAGACTCAGGTGTTTGTAAACTACGAGGGCGATCATTATCGCACCCGCCTGACACACACAATCGAGGTTGCCCAGATTGCCCGTTCGATTGCCCGCGCGCTTGGCTTAAATGAGGACCTCACTGAGGGCATAGCCTTGGCTCATGATTTAGGTCATACGCCGTTCGGTCATTCCGGCGAGGCGGCGCTAAACCGTCTGACTAAAGAGCACGGCGGCTTTGAACACAACCGTCAAAGCCTGCGCGTTGTCGAACATCTCGAAAGACGCTACCCCGATTTTCCCGGCTTAAACCTGACATTTGAACTTCGAGAGGGTATATTAAAGCATGAAACGACTTACGACAACCCGAATTATCCCGCCGATCTCTTCCCTGCCGATAGGGGAACGCTGGAATGCCAGGTTGTCAGCGCTGCCGATGAGATTGCCTACACCTGCCATGATGTCGATGATGGCTTAAGCGCGGGATTAATCACTGCGGATAAATTGCTCGAATTGAGTATCTGGAGAGACCTTCACGACCAGCTTATTAAAGCATACCCCGATATTGACAGAACATCCCTTTATCGCCCTCAGATGGTCAAGATGCTTGTGAATGAAATGATTACCGATGCGATTAACGCCAGCGTCGAAGCTTTGCGGAAACATAAGCCGGCTAATGTTGATGAGGTCAGGGCAATACCGATAAACCTTGTTTGCCGGTCGGAGGAGGCTATCGATAGAGAATCGCAATTGAGGCAGTTCTTATTTGATAACATGTATCGTCATTATCGTCTGGTGAGGATGGCGGAAAAGGCCGAGAGGATTATTGCAACCCTGTTTAACGCTTATGTCGGCAATTCCGACCAACTGCCGCCCAGCTTCAAAGCCCGTCTCGATGAGGATGATGTATACACTATTGTTATGGATTACATTGCCGGCATGACAGACCGTTACGCCGGCCAGGAATATAAAAAGCTCACCGACCCGTTCGAGCTGATGTAGGATTCCAACCATGCCCCTGTCTGCCTATCTATATACGCAAAAAATCATCGCTCCTCTGCTTAATGACAACGAGTGGCGGCATATAGTAAAATCGCTTAGGGAAAACCCGGAATACCTGCATTTCAAATGCTGCGACAGCCCGGTTTATGCCCGGATAAGCAGTCAGGGACTGCGGCATTTCGTTCATAAGAATACCGGCCATTGCAATTATGTCAGCGAAAGCGATGACCACCTTCAGATGAAACTTGAAGTATTCAAAGCCTGTCGGGAACTCGGCTGGAATGCCGAACTCGAATATATCGGAGAAAATTTTCGGTCCGATGTGCTGGCTGATAAGGACAAGCACAAAATAGCTTTCGAAATACAGCTATCGCGGCAGGATTTGCCGACAACTGTAAACCGTCAGGAAACACTGCGCAAAGCAGGCATCAGATGCGCCTGGTTTTTTAAGCGTATCCCAAAAGATTATAAAGTCAATGAGTTCTTGCCTGTTTTCGAGATAGAGAAAGACGACAATAATAACCAGGGAATTTTTCATTGCAATTTTCGAGGAAAAAAAATCGCAATTAAGGAATTTATTGGCTTGCTTCTCGAAAGCTCCCTTAAATTTCGCAATAGATTAACCATAAAGAAAAAGCAAAAGGCTATGGTGTTTTCTTTTGATGAAGAATGCTGGAGGTGCGGATTTCAATTTAAAACAATCGGCATCTGGGCAGTTCTCGAAAGCAATTGCGGCTTAAAGATAGATTCCAATTTATTCAATCTGGAAAAACTAACCATCGATACAGGTATTCTTTTAAATGCTATAAAGAAGCATTACCCTAATGTTAAGTCTATTAAAAAGGGCAATAATAAAGCTAATATCGGAATTGAAGTGATTAATGTATGCCCTCAATGTAAGGCTGTTGTTAATTGTGATATGATTAGCTCAAAGGTTTTGCAGTCTGTTTCCGAGGAGACCAAGCCGGAAAACGAGATAGAATATTTCATAGTTAGTTATGATAACGGTAATTCTTTTGATTGTTCGCACTGGTGTTTGAAAAGCAGTGAAGGGTTTTGCGATTTGTAGATAGGATTCTCCTAAAAGTATTTATTACCCCAAGGTAGACGGTCGCCTTAGGCAAACCCGTCCGGCAACTGCTTGTAAAATAAAAGGTGGAGGGTTTTTCCCTCACCGCCGCAGCGAGGAGAGTGTTGGTACACGAGGATGTACGCCAGCCGCAAGTTTCTCGCTCACCGCTGCGGCAAGATTCCAGCCCTATAACATGACATCCATAAAGGTGGTGGTATTAAAATTATTTTCAAATAATGCTTTTATATTATTGCATTTTAACAAACTGTTTTATAAATTGTTCTAAGTGCGGAGATGAGTGAACGATATTTAACAGCTTCAAGTCTGTTGATTTAATTTTGAATGGCTTAATAAACGCAGACAAACAAGGTTTATAATATGAATTCTGAATGTATAGTAATTATTGCAAACGATCCTGAAAAAAGCAAAGATCTTAAGGCTGTAGAATCAGTAATCGGCAAGAAAAAAACCGGTTATCTGGGCAGGGCTATGATATTTGATACATTAGCAGTTTGTTTATGTATACCCAAAGTCGATATTGCCATTTATTATCATCCTGTTCCATCGAAAGAACGCTTTGAAAAAATGATCAGCTTATTTGCTCGTGAAGAAAAAGATAAATCCATAAGATCTAGAATCAACAAGATAGAGCTATATCCGCAAAAAGCTGAAAGACCAGTACTAAATATATCCAACGCTTTTGAAGAGGTTTTCAATCGAGGTTATAAGCGAGTGATAATGATGGGCGCCTATTGCATGCCTCTGAACAAATCGATTATAAAGGCGGGCTTTATTCTGCTTGAAAGCAACAATGTTATAATTGGGCCGTCATTTAGCGGAAGATATTATATTTTCGGCATGTCGCAATACATACCCGAAGTTTTTGACGGAGTCTGCTGGGAAAACGATGATTTCTATATCCGATTGGGCAACAATCTTAAAGCTGCAAAGGCTAAAGTTCAGGAGTTGGAAATATCCTATGAGATTTACACTCCGGATGAATTAAACCAGTTGATTGCAGATATAGAATGCTGGCGAAGTGTCGGCGATAACAGAACCGCCTATCACACCGAACGTTTTCTGAGAACATTGGAATAATTCAGTAGTTGTTGTTATATAACTTCCTAAATGGCTTATTATAAAGGTGATAGATAAATGAGTCTGATCATCCACTGTGAAAAGTATATCTGCTAAAGCGAAGTCAGTTGGCGTACGAGAACGTACGTCAACCACATCATTGATTAACGATTGAGGAGCCTGTAACCATATAATTGACTGTAAAATCTTGATTTTAACCTTTCTGGAAACTACACCTTTTTTTCAGTCCAGGCAATAATCGAGGAAGGCAGTGTATTAGCCAAACATATCAAACTGGCAAAACCAACATCAACATTGAATCAGGATCGACTTCTAAAATCTAATTCCTCCTGTCGGCGGACAGGCATGAAATATTAAACAACGCAATCAAGTGAAATGCCGATGTTTATCGCAGATGTCCAATATCTTGTAGCTCTATAGATTATGAATTAAGCAAATTACATTTGCTGAATAGTATTAAAATATTTTTATTTGAAAGACCGGGCAGTAATGTAATTTTAATTTATTTATATTTTGTGTTGACTAAGTTTTCCCAATTTATTAATATTAAACATTATTTAAATTTTTGGCAAGAAGGTCATTGAGTTGAAATTAAGTAAGACATTAGGAGAAATCGCGATAATGGTAGTATCGTATGGACGGCAAATAAATAACAATTCTATTTTTGCGAGAGATGGAAAAGAAGTTAATCGTGAAAATACTCAAGAATTATATTGTGAATAATATTTTGGGGAATAAAATTAATGTTTTTTAATGTTGTAATGTTATTAAATTTATTTAGGAAACAAAATGACAATTGATCATGATATCATTATCCTCGGGGCCGGTTTGGCAGGTTTGCGCGCGGCAGTAGAAATTGCCCGCAAATCCGGTGATAAAATAAATATTGGGATTGTTTCCAAGGTTCAGCTAAATCGTGCTCATTCGGTTTGTGCCGAGGGCGGTACAGCTGCTGTTCTTCACGAAGAGGAAGGAGACAGTTTTGACCTTCACGCCTGGGATACAATCAAAGGCTCCGATTTTTTAGCCGATCAGGATGTTGTAGACAAATTTGTGCGAATCTCACCAAATGAGATTTTGCTATTAGACCATTGGGGCTTACCTTGGTCGCGGCAAGAAAATGGTCGAATAGCACAGCGTCCTTTTGGCGGTCATAGCTATCCGCGGGCTACGATGGCAGCCGATAAAACTGGGTTTTTTGAAATGCAAACTTTATATGACACCCTAACCCAGTATAATAATTTCACGCGTTATGATGAAGTGTTTGTTACATCTATCATAACCGAAAGTAACAGCTTTCGCGGTATTACGATGATAGACATGATAACGGGTGAGTTTAAAACCCTTCGCGGGAAAGCTTTGCTTATAGCTACCGGCGGACTTGGCAACCTTTACGGGTTTACCACATACTCTCAAACAGTTACTGGCGATGGTCAGGCAATGGCTTACCGCGCCGGAATCGCTTTAGAGGATTCGGAATTCCTGCAGTTTCATCCCACCGGACTTGTCCCTTCCGGAATACTGATGACTGAAGCGTGTCGCGGTGAAGGCGGCTATTTGCGCAATAAAGATGGCGACCGCTTCATGGGAAAATATGCCGCCGCTAAAATGGAACTTGCCCCTCGTGATATAGTTTCCCGGGCTGAAATGACTGAAATAATCGAAGGGCGCGGATTTGAAGGACCTAAGGAGCTTGACTATATTCATCTCGACCTAACACATCTCGGCGCAGACAAGATTAATCATCGTTTGCCGCTTATCCGTGAAGTTACGATGAAGTTTCTCGGGCTGGATCCAATCAAAGAACCGATTCCCATTCGGCCTGTAGCTCACTATTCGATGGGCGGCATAGAAACAGATATCAATGGCAGAACAAAAACCAAAGGCATCTGGGCAGCTGGCGAAGTAGCTTGCACATCATTGCATGGTGCAAATCGACTGGGAACCAATTCTACTGCCGAATGCCTTGTCTGGGGTGGAATCGCTGGGGCTGATATGATCGAATATCTCAAATCTGATCCTGCAATGGCAGAAATACCAACTGACCGAATAAAGGATGAGGAAAAAAGAGTATTCCACGACCTGTTGGAGAATAAAGGTAATGAGAATCCATATCAATTAAAAGCGGAGTTGCGGAAAGTTATGGACTTTCATATGGGGGTTTTCCGCACAGGTGATGAAATGGTATTAGGCCTTGAGAAAATTCGTGTGTTGAAGGAACGTTTCAAAAAGATTAATATTCAAAATAAGGGACGTATATATAATTCAAATTTAATTAATACCCTTGAGCTCGAAAATCTGCTGGTTCTGGCTGAAATCATGATTACAGCAGGACTTGCCCGTGAGGAGTCCCGGGGTGGACATGCAAGACGTGATTTCACCAAGCGCGATGATGAAAAATGGCTTAAACACACGCTGGTTAATTTTACCGGTGATGGACCTAAGTTAGATTATAAAAATGTAAGCATCACTAAATGGAAACCAGTAGAAAGAAAGTATTAGAAAGTGATACTATGACAGAAAATAAAAAATATCCAAATAAGCTTGGGCTTTTAGGATGGCTTGGAGGCGGCAAATGGGGCATAGAACGATACCTATATACACTCCACCGTATAACAGGACTGGGAATATTATTATATTTTATGCTTCATATTTTTGTTACATCCTCTCGTGTTTTCGGTATGGAAGTTTGGGAAAACTGGATGGGTTTCTTTGGTTCGCCTTTATTTAAAATTGGGGAATTTCTGGTTTATATCGCTTTTGCCTTTCATGCAATTAATGGCATCAGGCTGATATTAATAGAACTGGGTTTCGCAGTTGGCAAGGCTGAGGAGCCTATATATCCATACCGATCATCTTTAAACAAACAACGGCCGCTGATGGTAATTGCGATGATAGCTGCAGCAGTTCTGATTGTGGTTGGCGGTTATCAATTTTTCGGGTTATCTCATTAAAGGAGTCTAAGATGCGAGAGACAAAATATTGGACCTGGCATATATTTGCAGGTATGATAATCCTGTTCCTGCTTGGGATTCACATGATAACTATGCATTTGGATATAATCCTTGGTTGGTTCAATCCTGCAGGAGTTGAGGCTACAAGTTGGAATAATGTTATAGATAGGGCTAAACTTTTCATTTATATAATTTTTTATATTGCCCTACTTGCAGCAGCCCTATATCATGGGCTTTATGGTTTCCGAACTATTTTATTCGAACTTGGTCTAAAACAAGGGACGCAGAAATTCATAAACATACTGTTTTTTATTATAGGCATTTGCCTTTTTGCTCTCGGAAGTTGGGCGGCAATTGAATTTCACTTTATGGCTAAGCTAGCTTAAGGAGTTCGGAAATATGACTACAAAAAATCAAAACAGGAAAAATATAATCTTTTATATTCGCCGATATAATCCTGAAGTTGATAGCAAACCATATTGGCAGGAGTTTTCTGTTGATGTTGAACCGGGAATGACAGTTCTTGATGGCTTGCACCAAATCCAGGAGACACAAGATGCAACGCTTAGTTTGCGGTATTCTTGCCGAATGGGTGTTTGCGGTTCCTGCGGCATGCTGTTAAATGGGCGGCCATCCTTAGCATGCAACACTCAAATATTAGATATCGCAGCAAAAAAACTGACTGTAGCCTCGCTGCCAAATTTCAATATCATCAAAGACTTAGTTCCGGATCTTACGCCATTGTTTGAAAAACATACAGCAATACATCCTTATATTATACAAGATGATACTGACGAGATGTTAAACCCCTCAGGCGAACTATATCAGAATCCTAACGAACTTACTGAGTATCTTCAGTTTACATACTGCATTAAATGCGGGCTTTGTATGTCGGCTTGCCCAACAATGGCGACTGACCCTGATTATCTAGGGCCGCAATCATTAGCCCAGTCTTATCGCTATAATAAAGATACTCGCGATAATGGCTTTAACTTGCGGAAGGAAATAGTTAGCGGCGTTAATGGTGCGTTCAGATGTCATTATGCCGGTGAATGTTCGAATGTTTGTCCCAAAGGGGTTGATCCTGCCCGGGCGATTCAACATATGAAACGGGAATTGGTATGGGACTATCTTAAGCTTAAGAAACACCAACCAAAAGCCCATGTTTTAGACAAACCGAAAGAAGCTGCAAGGGAAATTGAAGTACCTAAGCCTCCGCCTTTTACAATTAAACAATAAAGAAGTAAAGAGCTGACAATAAGTATAAAATCACTGCTGTTTAGCATTTTATAACATATTATACTTGATGTCATTCCCCCGAACGGGCTTGTTGAAAAAGTTATTATACTCTTAATAGTCGGGGTTTTACAACCCCGACTATCTCTATGGCGTTAAAATAAATATCACCATTACCTTTTATCTACAACTTGGCCGGTACAAACCAGCATCAAGCCGCATTTCAGTTTTACCACAGGCAGTCATTATGATACCATTTCCACCTGATGTTTAAGCTGGAATCGTTTATACAGCTTAAAATAATGTCCCTCCTGAATCATCAGCTCGAAATGCGTGCCCGACTCGATGATTTTACCGTTATCTAAGACAATTATCATGTCAGCTTTTTCCAGCATATCCGGACGATGCGTAATCATAATTACAGTTTTACCCGGCATTACTTCATCGAGCTGTTCCCAAAGAGCCGTCTCGGTTCGCGAATCAAGCGCCGAGGTGCAGTCATCAAGTATCAGCAAATTCGGTTTGCCGACAAGCGCCCGCGCCAACGCCAGACGTTGTTTCTGGCCGCCCGATATCGATACTCCCCGGGTGCCAATCTGAGTATCCAGCTTATCCGGAAAGCTTTTGACATCGCCTTTAAACTGAGAAACCTCAATCGCCCAGTTGATGCTGGACTCGGTTATGCCATCCCTGCCGAATACGATATTGTTGCGAATAGTATCGGAAAACAGGAGCGGTTCCTGCGGCACATAACCGATACTGCGGCGCAAGTCCTCAAGCCTGTATTCGCGAAGATTTCGGCCATCAAGATAAATACTGCCGCCGGTTGGATCTACCAGACGAGGAATCATATTGACGAGCCAGCTTTTACCTGAGCCAACTTTACCCACTAAAGCGATAGTCTGACCGGGCTTTATCTCGAAAGAAATACTGTCAATGATGTTTCGTTTGACGTTTTTAAAACTGAACTCCACATCAGTAAAAACCATGTGCCCTTTAATATCGCCGCTGCAGGGTATCGTTCCGGTATCGGCAACCATCGGCGGCACTTTTTCAAGCTCTACCAGACGATCGACCGAAACTGCCGACTGCCGTGATTTAACCAAAAACTGGCCAATGTCGAACATCGGGTACATCAGGAACATTATATAGTAAATAAACGCCACCAGTTTGCCAAACGAGAGGTTGGCATTTATCACCATATAGCCGCCAGCCAGCAGGATAATGATAACCCCGAACTGCCAGATATACATATACAGCGAATCGACAACTATCTCAGCTTTAATCGAATTAATTTCAGCGCTGCGGCGATCGGCTATCACATTGCTAAAATTCCGCTTCTGGGCTTTTTCCTGCACATAGGCTTTAACCACCCTGATACCCGAAAAGCAAGCTTCCATGAGCGCATTCAGTTTCGATATTCGGGTTTGAAGATGGTCGTATCGCTTATCAAGAACGCTTGAACTTCGAAAGAAAATAAATATCAGAAAAGGCAGCGGTATAACAGTCCAGAGCGTAAGCATCGGGTCAATTGTTATCATCATAACAAGCGTGAAAGATACCATCAGTATCGCTTCATATAAGCGGAATATTCCCGAACAGGCAAACCATGACAGCTTCTCGGAAACATCATCAGTCATACGCGTTACCAAATCACCGGTGCGAAACTTATTGAAAAAATTCGGTCCCTTACAGGTAATTTTGTTGAAAGCATCCTGACGGAACAGCCATTCCAGCTTCATATTCATCCAGGCGCGGTGCGACTGAACAAACGCATACATAAGCGAGAATACAGCTCCTATTAAAACCAAAGTTAAAGTGTAAGTCGCCACCGGTGAAATTCCAAAACTTTCACCGATGTTGTTAAGCCATATTGCCGCCTTATTTGATGGAATCTCGCCGGTCTTGATGAAATCTACGGTAAATTCCATCAACCGCGGTATAGCCACCTCGAAGGCTGTCTGGATTGGCGTTACAATTAACAGTACCAGAAGTACGTATGGGTACTTCTTATAAAATTTCCAGAACCATTTTATTTTATCCAGCATTTGCCATTGCTCCATTTTTAAATTGCAAATGGAAGAGTTTTGAATAATATCCTTTCTGCAATATCAATTCAGTATGTGTTCCTTGCTCGACAATCTCTCCTTGCTTTAAGACCAGTATCTTATCGGCATCGAGAATTGTCGATAATCTGTGCGCGATAACAAGCGATGTCCTGCCTGTCATTAGTTTGTTTAATGAGGTTTGAATAGTTCTCTCAGTCTGAGGGTCAACCGAACTGGTTGCCTCATCTAGTATTAGAATATCCGGATTAGCCGCCAAAGCCCTCGCAAAAGACAGAAGCTGCCTTTCGCCGCGGCTGAAATTGGCGCCTTTCTCCGAGACCTCAGTATTGTATCCATCCGGCAGTCTTTTAATTAACCTGTCAGCATCTACGGTTTTGGCGGATTCTATTATCTTCTCCTCGGTAACATTGCCGGATTCCAGAGCTATATTGGATTTAATATCGCCCGGAAAGAGAAATATATCCTGAAGGACAAGAGCGAAACGCCGTCTGAGCTGATCCTTGGGAATATCCCTAATGTCTATTCCATCCACAGTAATCCGCCCTTTTTGGGGGTCATACAAGCGAAGCAGCAATGATATGATAGTAGTCTTGCCGCCGCCTGTTACTCCAGCCAAAGCAACCCGATTGCCTGCGGGAATATCAAAAGAGATATTTTTAAGAACATAATTCTCGTCATCAGTATATGAAAACCAGACATTCTCGAAACGTATTCCCTCATTCAGTTTATGCCAGGCTGTCGGCTTTAATGAATCCAGTATTATCTCGTCATTCGACAAAAGCGCAAATATCCGCTTGGAACCGGCTATCGCCTTTTGAATATTAGACAACTGTCCGGAAGCCCTGTAAATCGGTTCAAACGATTTCCAGACCAGTATGATAAACATGCTGATTGTGCCGACAGTTATCGCGCCCGATTGAGTCCAGTATACGCCGAAAAACAGTATCATACCAATCATCAGGTATTCGCACATGCGAATGGAATTCCAGAATACGCAAACAATGATTTCCGCTACCGATTCCTCTTTGAATTTATTCCTGTTAGACAGGTTGAATCTCCTTTTTACATAACCATCCTGATGGAAAATCTGAATAATCGACATGCCATGTAAAAACTCAGTCAGGGTCGCCGTGATTTCAGCCATTCTTTTGCGAACCTCCAGGTAGCGATGAGTGGTCAGTTTCTGAAAGATATAAGTCAGAATCAGCATTATCGGCATCATCGCAGACAAAATCAGAGCCAGCCGCCAGCTATAGTAAAACATAACTGCAAATATCCCGATAGTAAGAATCAAATCGCCGACAAGCATGACTACCGTATTGGTAAAAAGCTTCCTTAAAGATTCGGTATCGGATTCGACACGAGCCATCAACCGACCGACCGGATTTTTATCGAAAAACGCAATATTCAGAGATAGGATATGGTCAAAAAGTTTCTGCTTTAATTCAACCATGATGTTTTGCCCGATAGTCTCAAGCTTGATTGCCTGAATGTAGTGTAAAAGCAATGTAACTCCCTGAATCAGCCCAATAACCAGCACTGTTATGATAAGGCCATTAAAATCGCCATTGGCAATGTTAACATCCACAGCCCGTTTCAGAAGAATAGGCCAGGAAAGTGAAAGAACTGTCGCCGATGCCAGAATTATCAGACATGTGATTAATTGCGATTTATGTTTTTTCAGTAATGGCAAAAGCTTACTAAAAGCCTGCCGAGAACCCAATTTTTTTTCTTGGTATGTCATCTTTTCGTTTTCGTAAAATTCGCTGTTCATTTTAGTATCCTCGTTTTATGGTAAAAAGCCGCCGGCTCGAATAGGAAATAAAAAAACCCGCCGAACCAGATAGTTGCGGCGGGTTAAATTTAGTCAAACTAAACGTTACGTAATAGGCATACTACCCCCGCCGCGGAAATTTCCTACTGGATTAAGCACAATATATGTCATTCTGAATTTAATCATCAAAATACTCTCTCCTTGACGGTTTAAAGTTTCACCCTATCAACACTCGTTTACGTTAATTTCATTAAAAATTTTTATGAATATATAATTTATTTCGACCATGTCAAGATATTTATTACTTTTTATTTATTTTTCCGACATAGCTCGGTAGGTCAAGCCTACTCGGGGCTTGACCGAATGTTACCGATGCGTCAAGTCCCAAGTAAACTTGACTTACTTCTGCTGTTAACGCAAATATCATTTTCCCTCTTAAGAGGGAAAGGGGGGGTTGGCGCACGTCCTCGTGCCCCAACATTTTATTATTCCTCTCTTGAGAGGAGTTAGGGGTATGTTTTTAACTTTACATGATTAATACAATTTCAAATAAAAAACGTTATGTTTATATCACTACTGTCCGGCCTTTTTTATAGAGTTCTTAAAATAATACCCAACAATCGAAGCTTGCTTATTTCATAACCCATAGAGCAGCGGGATGTTGGGCGGCTCCGATAAACATCGGCACATCATCTTTTATTTTGTTAAATGTTTCGAGATAAGATTTCAGTAATTGATTTTAATTTGATGATTACCCAT
>JAGGSN010000079.1 GCA_021159005.1 Candidatus Zixiibacteriota bacterium
GCCATAACTTCGGCGACGGCGGACCACTTATCAGCCACTGAAAAACCCGCCCCGCCCCGCCCGACCAGTTTCGCTTCTTTTATTTTATTGATGATGTCCATAAATCACTCCTCCATCTTCGGCTTCTCCAAAACCATCGGTTCAATACTTTTTTCTCCTCCCGTGATTTTCACCACATCCTTATCAATTTTATTAAATTCCTTGAAAGCCGAATTGTAATGGTTGACCGTGGTGGACATGCTGCCGCCCAGCTTTTTCATAAAGCCGTCAAAAGATATTAAATGCTTATTTAGCTTTTCCACATTAGTCCTAATCTCTTTGGCGCTTTCTTCAATTTGCATCGCCCGCAGTCCCTGCAAAACCGTTTGCAAATACGCCAAAAAAGAAGTGGGCGAAACAATAATCACATGTTTGTCGCGAAAAGCGTATTCCACCATGCTCTTAGTGTCAACTTGCACCGCGCCGATTTTATTGATAAGCAAATCGTAATAAATAGCTTCGGAGGGAATAAACATAAAAGCGAATTCCATTGTTCCTTCTTCTGGCTTTATGTATTTAGAAGTCTCGTCAATGCGATTTTTCAAATCCTGCTTAAATAGTTTTTCCAATCGCGCCCTACCTTCATCGTCTTTAGAATTTAAAATCTTTTCATAATTATCCAGAGAAAATTTTGAATCAACCGGCACTATTTTATCTTTAACAAATACTACCGCATCTACAATCGTTTCATTTTTAAATTTATATTGCATCTGGTAAGAATTAGGCGGCAAAACATTCTTCAAAGTTTCTTCCAAAAAATATTCCCCCAGCACGCCTCTTTGTTTGGGATTTTTCAAAATATCCTGCAAATTTTGCAACTGCGCGGAAAAACCCACCACCTGTTTGTTGGTTTCTTCCAGCTTGGAAAGTTTCTCCGTAATTTCCGTAATCTGCTTAACCGATTGGCTGTGCATTCCGCGCATAAAACGACTGTTGCTTTCAATATTTTCCTGCGCCGCTTTGTGCGACTCGGACAATTTGCTGTCCATCGCCTGTCGCATTTCTTTATTCTGTTCAGCCAGCAGCGACAGTCTTTCCATCATAGCTGCCATTTTCTCCTCCCTCCTGCCTTCTTTATCCCTAGAAAGAAGAATAAAAATGACATAAATTATTCCTATAATTAAAAGCGCTAATAAAATTGTCTGGATGGTCATAAATTTAGCTTTTTAGAAATTAGCTTTTAGTATTGCTATATTTTCTATTTACTTTCTTTATGTCATTCCGGAATTTTTTCTGTAACGACAGCAGAAGAAAAAATATCCGGAATCCGGGTTAATTAAAATCTTTAAATATGAAATAGTTGAAAGCGTAGATTCCGGATAAATTTTCTCGTTTCACTTCAAAATTTTCCGGAATGATATAGGCATAGAATTTTGAACAACGCCTTTATTTTCTATATCTTACAACAAATTAAACACAATAGCCATTCCAATTCCTATCATTAGAACTCCGGCGATAAGATGTAAAACTCTCAATCTCTTTTGCCTGGCCTCCTCCGCTTTTTCAGGACTGAATCCTTTATAGACAGCCAGCGTGATAATAATCATCGGTAAAATAAAAATAAAATTGTAAAGCAATAACCACCCCAACGCTGAAAAAAACGCTTCTTTTTGGGAAAGCATTCCCAAAATAACAATGTAAGGACCGGAAGTGCAGGGCAGCAAAAACAAACTCACTAAAAAACCGATCGCGAAAGCTCCCCATGGAGAAGTGACTGAATTAATTAATAATTTCATTTTGGGACGCCAGCTTAACGGCACTTCCATAATAAAACCTCCGCCACCGTACCAAAAATAATCTTTAATATTTAAAAGTCCGACCACGATAGCCAGCCCGGCGATAAATTTCATAAACCAATTGGAAAGTCCGGCTGTAGCCAAAGCTTGATAAAGTCCGACACCCATCAAGAGATAGGAAATAAAAATAGATAAGGCAAACGCCAATCCGGCCGACAGCGCCCTTCTCCTATTCCCGGAAGCTAAGATGGTAGTCACTAAAATAATTAAAACTGCAAAAGCGCAAGGATTTACAGCATCAACCGCTGCCGCTCCCAATATTATAGGCAAAGTTAATTTCCCGTCGGTATTTACATTAGAATTCTTAAAATTTTCTTTCTGCGAAACGCCACTATTTTCTTCCTGATTTTGCGCAGGCAATTCCGAAATTTCATTATTTAATTTATCAATTATCAACTTGTCTCCAATAACACATTCCCCGTTAATAACAGCCATAGGCACTCCCCTTTCGTCAAGCTCTAAATTGTGCTCATCGCATAACCGGTTAAATTCCTCCCTGTTTTTCTCATTAAAATAAATTTCTTTGCGTTCAATGTTAAAAATCTCATCAAGATTGTTTTTTTTAACATACGCATCTACTTTAGCGCAATGAGAACATCCCCGCCCCCAGAAAAAAACGACTTTCCCCGCAAGGTCAGCGGCAAAAACATATTGCGAAACGCTTATTCCGATACAAAAAATTATCAGAAACAAACCAGCCAAAATTTTTTGAAATAATTCAGACATTGCTTTCAAGATATTTAAAATTATTTATTCACCAAATTACATTTGCCATTTTACACTAAAGAAAAAAATTCTGCCAGTGGTTATGAAAGCCATATATATTAAATTTTCGCGACCTTCCGAAATATAATAACTAATGCGCAAACAAGAAAATAAAAAAACCGCCACAGATGGCGATTATTGATTTTGAAATACAATTGTTATATATTTTTTCCTTTGTTTCTATCTTTTAAAATCTTGTCTAATTTTTGTTCTTTATCTTTTATATGATTAAGTGTTAGATTTCACAGCGTTGTTTACATTTTTTGTTAATTATTTTCACTTGTCATTCC
>JAGGSN010000080.1 GCA_021159005.1 Candidatus Zixiibacteriota bacterium
TTATAGTACTATCTGGCTTGGGCGGATGAGATGCGGTGGGTGCAAGCAAAGAGTACGGCGCCATTTTCCCCTCTTCCTGTTCTTCAAGTCCTTCATGGTGGAAAACAAAGAGATTTACCATGAAGATCTTGGAGCAGCATAGCCGCAACCAAAAATAACTTTAGCATTTTCGGCGAAAAGAAGTATAGTAGCATCCTTATAAATGACTAAATTTATTGAAAGGATGCTACTATGAAACTGAAGGAATTATACAAAGAAAAAATCATGGGTGCAATAAAAGGTTTAGACAGAATCAGATTTCGCGGAACGCTTCGCTGGCTTGCTAATGAGTTGTACTGGTTCAGCGTGAATCGGACAAATCCACTTCGTTGCTAAGAGACTTTTCTTGCCTTCGGCAAGTAGGTTTTTTTAGGCATTTCGGGAGTGATGGATGAGTCTTTGGAAGGGTTGTGGGAATCCGAAGACTCCCACATGAACGGTCATCCGTCGCTCCCTGCTGATTATCCCTGGCGGGTTGCTCCTCAGCATTGCCCGCTTCCGTTTTATCAGCCGACGTAATTGTCGCCGCTTTTCCGGTTATTGTCAAGACTTCTGTCGTCACGATGCTTTCCTTTTTAGTTTACGGGCCTCTCTGGCTGCGGCAAGTTTGGCGTCGCGTGCGGCGAGGATCATTTCGGCCCGCCCGTGCAGTTTGTCATTGGGCGTTATATATCCGATGGCACTGTGCAGACGTCTGTTGTTGTAATGATCTACAAAGCCGATTATGACCCGTATCGCATCATCCAGCGACAGCGGTGTATTGACCCGAATACACGTGCCTTTGATCGTCTTGTGATAACGCTCCAGTTTGCCGTTGCTCTGCGGATAATACGGTGAAGTCTTTACGTGCGTCATGCCGCTGATCCGTATGAACTCCTTAAAGTCCCTCGATATGAACTGCGGGCCGTTGTCGGAAATAATTCGCGGTTTGGCATTTGGGAACTTTTCTCGTGCTCGCTGTAAGATAATTTCAACATCTTTCTCGGTCATCGACTCGCGTATCTCCCAGTGGACAATGTAGCGGCT
>JAGGSN010000081.1 GCA_021159005.1 Candidatus Zixiibacteriota bacterium
CCAAACGGAATTAAAATTAGCTAAAAATATTTTACTGGTATCAGATGGGTCAATAACTGTTAAACAATTACCGTAATGAGTCCGCAATCCCTGGTTGAAATCCTCCCAAGATTGACCGCCATTATTGGAAATATAAATTCCCCTGAATTGTGAGTTAGTAAAAAGGTTGTTGGGATTTAAAGGGTTTATTGCAATACCCGTGACAGAAATAAAATTTTCATCATACGGAAGGTTATTATTGATGTCAAGCCAAGTATTGCCGCCATCCATAGATTTGAATATGCCCGCTTGATCAATTCCACCAGTACCTACATAAACAATATCCTGGTTTACCGGGTCGCAAACGATTTGATTCAGTAATAAGCCATGAGGAAAGTTATCAGTTATTTCCCAGTTTGTCCCTCCGTCAACAGTCTTGAAAATATTCATATTATTAATGCCCCATTCTCCTAAAAAAACTATATCGGGATTGACCGGACTTACATCAAGAGAGTAGAAAGCATGATTTGAGGGAATGCCCCCACCGCAAGCGGTCCAGGTTTGAGCAAGGTCATCGGAATAATATGCTCCTTTGCGAGAACTTAAGTAAATCCGTCGAGATCCGTTTTGATAATCGGCTATTGCCATTCCGTAAAATGGTGAATTCAAAGGCAAACCGTTATTATATGACTGCCAGGTAGAACCGCCATCACTAGACCTATAAATACCCCCCCTATAGACATTATTGATGTCATAATTAGGGTAATAGCCAACATATATAAAATTTGGATCATGCGGATCAACTTCTAAACTGTAAGTCCCAATATCGTATATCGGAGAACATAATTCCTGTAAATCCCAACTAAGTCCGCCATCTGCAGATTTGTAGAAACCGCATTTGGTGGCTGCATAAACCGAATCGGAATTTCTCCAATTGACTGCCAGATCGGTAGTGGTAGCCTGGAGAATATGATTGCTGATCTTTTCCCAGCTATCTCCATTGTCGAGCGACCTGTAGATACCATCGAAAAAGGCTCCTATATAAATAATACCTGTCTCTGGATCTATCTCTATTGAATGTATAGTGCGAGAATTCAGACCCTCATTGATTTCCTGCCAGGTATCACCGCCATCAGTGCTTCTCAAGACACCGTTTGTTCTTGTGCCTATAAAAACAGTATTATTTTGAATCGGGGATATGGTCACGACCCACACAAGGGGGTCGATGAGATTATCCGGCGTAATATCAAACCAGTGATTACCTCCATCTATAGATTTTGTAACGCATTCCCCGGTAGCTTCGAAAAAATCCCAACGGGCGAGATATATGATTTGCGTGTTAACCGGATCGATAGCCATATCTTCAACCATGCTTGTGGTATCAAGATCGTTATGGATGCAATGCCATGTTTCTCCCATATCCTCGCTTTTGTATACTGACTTGCTATTTTCTGCTGTCCCGGTGCCAACATACATTATGTTCGTATTGACCGGATCAATTCTAACCGGTCGTAATGCTGCCATAGGTAAATCCAAAGCTCTCCAGTATTGGCCCCCATCCTCAGATTTGAATAATGCTCCTAACGTGCCGGCAAATATTATATTAGGATTTTCAGGATGGATCTCCAATGTACGATATTCATTGTTTATTGAATAAGGAGGCCGCATTTGTGTCCAACTAACTCCGGCATCCGTGCTCTTATATATTCCTTTATTAGTGGCGGCATATATTGTATCAGGCGCAAGAGGATGAATTCTCAATACCCGCATATTCGGTTCGAGCGCGCCTGTTTCAAGCCATATCCAGTCCGCTCCCCCATCGATAGTTTTGTAAATCCCATTTTCTATTGTACCTATATATATTGTGTTATTATCGAATGGGTGAATAGCGATTGTCATCACTCGAGCGGCATAGGGTCCATTGGATGACCATTGATTTTCATCAGCGTAGATCAGCCCGACGAATAGTGAAAGGGAAAAAACCAATGTTAAGAATAAATTTAGTCGTTTCATTTTTTCATTCTAAACTCCCGCCGGTAATCCCGGCGGGAGTAATCCTTTATTTTAATTCGGTGTTTTATTATAGGTTCTTACCAATTCCAATTCCATTAGCCCCATGAAAGATAGATCGGAATCTGGCATATTCTCAATCCTCAAATAATCAACTCCTCCGGAACCCGTATAGCCGGAACCGTCGTAGGAATACGGTCCCCCTGTAGGGTGGGTTTCAGTTGTGTATAATTTATTTAAATCCGCTCCGACTATTCTAAATCTGACACCCGACCATTCAGTAGCCATACCGGAAACTAAGAATTCGATGTGCCAGTCATAATAACTGCCGCATGGGGTGTATGAAGGGGATTGAACTGGAAGCTGCCATTGGTTGTTTGCGAAAACCCTTTGATAATCTGTGCAGCCCATTCCCTCTTGGCTTTGCGCCGGCGTTTGAATAATACAAACAAATGCAAAAACTAAAATTATGACAAGAGATTTATTAAACATTTTTCCATCCTTTTGTTAATTAACTTATAACTTATCTTTAAGCTTAAATGTTAG
>JAGGSN010000082.1 GCA_021159005.1 Candidatus Zixiibacteriota bacterium
AGTGTCCCCACAATCCGACAAAGTGTCCCCACCTTCAGTAGACAAAGTGTCCCCACAATCCGACAAAGTGTCCCCACCCCCTGCGCCCAATGGGGACAACAAAAAACGGATTGATGTTAAACTCCCGGCGAGTGTTCGCCCCGCGTTGGATGCGCTCCGGCAGGATGATGAAACTGACGCAGCGGTATTGAAGCGACTGATTGAAACCGTCCCCACACTCATGGGGCAGGTGAACGATCTCACAAGCGAACTTGAGCACGCACAGAGTGTAAACAAGGAGATCCGGGAAGACTTCCGATTGGAGTTTGAACGGCATCAGGCGAAGTACGACGATCAGGTTCATGAGATCGGGCAACTTCGGGCACAGGTCAAAACGCTTACCAACCAGATCGAGACCAAACTGGTACCGACTGACGGACAGGCTACTCTGAATTCGTTCGGCAGCATCGGCATGAAGGACATAGCTGATGAGATCCGCGATGGCTGTGAGGGTGACGAGACCTGCATCGGTACAATAGCAAAACTCCAGCAGACTCGTATCGCAGCGGTGAGCAAACATCTGGACCGCGAGCACGATGCGGAACAGAAGCGACTCGCTCGGGAGCATGACGCCATACAGAGGCAAATCGAACTCGACGCGAAGAAGGAAGCGCAGGAGAAGGACCGGGCACTCAAAGAGGCGCTGGCAGAGAAGGAGCACATCAACAAGATCGAGCTTCAGCTCGCGAAGAAGGGCGGGTTCAAGCAGAAGTTTCTGGAAGATGTGGTCTTCATCAGTGCCGGCGCATCGAAACGCCCGAGAAGAGATATGGCAGAGGCAAAGAGGCGAGCGCACCACGCGGCAGAGGAAGAAGATGATTGGCTGACACAAGACCTCGAAGCCGAAGAGACGCTCGACATGCACGATGATTTCGACGAGAGCACGATTTGAGGTGCCGGATCATGAAAACAATCACAGTCACCGAGATTAAAGAGAAGCTGGTGCATCACCACGACGTCGACATAATCGTCGGAGATCGTCACCTGGCATGAATGCATGTCGATAACGTGGTGTGGTATTGAAAACAGAGGAAAATTATGAGAGAAAAAAAGATCATCGATCTCGGGGAGCGGGTACACCGCCTCACAATGATGGACGAGTTAGATCGACAGAAGGCAAAAGCCGAGCGTGCCAAGCGCACCGCAGAGAAACGAGCCCTCGAAGCCGAACGAAAAACGCTCCGGGTGCGCCAGAATCAAAACGTATACGCCCTCGCCGAGGAGATCACAGACCCGATCAAATTCCGGAACGCGATTCGAGCGGGAATCTTCCATCGCTTCGGCGGGGAATTTTTCGTTCGTGTCGACGAAGCCAGGAAATTGGGATATGAAATAATCGAGGCGTAATGATGTGTGAAGGCTACGACCCGGACCCGGACCAGCCATCGGATCATCCCGACGCGCCGGTGCCACCATTCGGTGATGAAGAAGAAGAATCCCTGAAACCGGAAATAAAAATGCGCCGTCCTTCTGGGAACCCGAGAGTGTACTGGAGGTGATGCGAGATGAGTTATTGCATGGCAAACCACTTCCCGGAAGGCGATGAAGAGTACTGCGACATTTACCTGTATGGCGACAGCGAAACGGACACGATCATCTGCATGGGATGCCCCATGAACGGCAACGAGGATGTCTCATTCACCAGGCGGTCTGATGCGATCAAGCATCTTGAGATGCACCGTGCCCGCGGAGATCCTGCGCCATACAATCGGGTTATCGACAAACTGAAAGAAGAGATCGAGACCGAAGGAGACGAGATTCATTTTGGGTGTTAGGAGCGCAGTCTCTGCATTTTGGTGCGGAGACTGCCCACCTCCGCCTTTCCGCGACGAATCGAAATGCTTAAGTGCGATGCCGACATCATCATCACCAACATGCGAAAGACATACACAACGCGAAAAGAGACTGTAGAGAGTTCAGCATGAGCGGTGAAGAAGTCACAACAATAGAAATGAAAGATGCAGTGTCTCGCAATTTGGCATTGAGGCATTCTGCTGATAGATTATTTGATTACATTGATTCATTAAAAAATACTGACGTGGTTCTCGATTTCGATGCCGTACATACTGCGAGTCGATCTTTCATGCACCAATTTCTGCGCAGATTAAGAAATGATAATCATAATATTCATTGCATCAATATGTCAGATAATGTAAAAAAGATGCTTGATATAGTTAAGTAGTTTTCTCCCCGCTCTGAAGAGTGAGGGGGGTGTACGCCAGTGAGCTGAAGAAGAATCTCGAAAAAGAAGGTCTGTATGGTATAGCGTTACAGGATATACGCGAGGACGTGGCGATGGACGAAAGCGAATACGAGAAAATCGAATCCCGGCTGCTCACAGCGGTCGGGGAGTTCGAGCACAGATGGGACAAGGCATGGTACAAATGGCTCGGGACGCACGACATTCCTGATGACATCGCGGCAGATATGGTCAATTTTTGTCCGTACGACGAGGAGGGGAATACCCTCCCCGAAGCAGAGGCGTGGTATGCGATGTACGCTGTTACGAAGACCAGCGTCGAGAAAGAATTCAATTGTGAGATAATTGTCGATCCAGACGGCTCAGTCTTCGCGATACACCATCTCCCCGACGGCGACACGATCACGGTACCATGACAAACATGATGGATAATGAGCGGGTCCGATACATCCTGGATATGTTAGATGTCCGGTTCGAGAAAGATACACCGGAAGACTTCGAGTTGTTATGCGACGAGGTCGAGGTGATCCTGTGAGCCAGTACAAGTGTGTTGGTGCCACGCAAGCGTACCGGAAGTGGACGCCAAAGGAAGATCGCATTCTCACTGATGCAGTGAAATCCGGGATGATCGATCAGGAGCTGGGGACGATTCTCCCCGGTTGCACACATCAAGCAGCCAATGGTCGCAAAGACTACCTGCGAAAAAAGGGATTTATTTTTTAAATTTGAGGCGATATTATGACAGGAGAAAAAGAAAAAAAAGATACTTATGAACTGATGAAGATCTTGCACGGCGAGCCAAACCCCCCATGGAGCGACGGCATCGATTCTGATCCGGTCGAGCACAACGATGGACTCGGCATCATCAGATGGCTGTTGAAGCACGATCCTTTCGTCAAAAAATGGAAGCTCATCCGCAAACCGGGTAGCAAACGTAAGCAGTATACAATGCGCTTCACTCCGAAAGCGGCAGATGTGCTTGAGGAGATGGCAAAGGAAGAAGGAGTTTCCGTATCCGAATTCATCAGGAGAGCGATAAACTTCTATCAGGTAAAGACGGAAGCGACGAAGTGCAACAAGCTCATTATGCTCCAAAGCGTAGACGGGTCGCTTGAGATTGTACCGTTGTGAGTCAGAAAACGCTATCGAGCGACACATTTTCGCTGTAACGTGTCATAGAGCCCCGTAGAGCGACGATTTTTTGACAGATGTTAGACAGTGCGAAGACCGGAGATCGTCGATTCTGTGAAAAACGCTATGCGGCGGTGAAAACCCCCTCCATTTCCTCCCATAAGCACACAAAACATTTAAATACGATAACATCATCACCATCATCATTGAGGAATGTGAGATGAAATCTGAAGAAATTATATACACCACAGCTCTAAACAGAATGTTCAAAGCCACAAAGCGCTTCCGCGGACAGATCGAACAGTTCCGGGAAGCTGACATTGGCAGCGAGATGTGGGCTGCCATAAACGCCGGCTCCATGATCCCGAGTGCCCTATCCTGTGCCGAGATTGGAAGCGACCTTCTGCTGACCGAACTCTGGAAACTGGGTCCGGTTCGACGAGAGAAACTAAATAAACAGGATAGTGCCCTCTACAAAGCGCTGACGATCGATGGCTGGAGGCTTGCATTCGAGGCAGTCTATGTTACAGGCGTCGAGGATTCCCGAGTAAAGTGCATCTTTGTCGCGTATCGTCCGACCTCTACACTCGACCGGGCGACTGTGAGAACGAAAGTCGACTCCGCAATCACCGCAACTGTGTCAGATGATCCAAAAGGAGTGGTGTACGCCAGCGAGCTGAAGAAGAATCTCGAAAAAGAAGGTCTGTATGGTATAGCGTTACAGGATATACGCGAGGACGAGTTCGATCGGCTGCTCGCAAGAGTTATCGCGATGGGGCGACTCAACAAAGACATAAGGAGACATTAATCATGAAGACGCGGACCGTCAGGATACGTGTCGCAGATCTCAGTCGGTTACATGAACTTCGGGTTACGGAAGACGAGACCCCTAGTGGGGTGATACATCGCGTTCTTGCGGAATACGACGATATGCAGCGGACGCGAATCCAGTCTGTTAATATCGAAGACTTCATCAAGAAATACGAGAGCCTCATCGAAAAGCAGAAAGAGAAGATCATCACCATGCGAAGGAAGATCGGAGAGCTGAAACACACGGTTGAAGTGCTTAAGTCGGTAGTGGATGATGCGAACGAAAACCGTGGTGAGGGCGCGCAGGAATACGTCGAGCGTATCGCTGCATTGCAGAAAGAGAAAGAAGAGGTGCTCAACATTATGCGACAGATGACCGCTGATTATCAGGCTGCCCTTATCGAGAGGAATCGGATGATCGCGGAACTCGAAGACGAATTGCGAGACGAAAACGAGCACATCTGCGTTGGCAGCGGCACGACGATAAACATCAACGTCTTCAAAGGAAGCCGGACCGGAGTCGATCAATGCAACGACACGAAATAGTCAATAAAGCGATCAGCGACGGCACCCCGATGAATGTCACAACTGGTGACATCGTAAAGTACTGGACACTTGAAGATCAGGAACGCGCGATCAAGAAGACAGAGATGCAGATCGGGGTTATGGAGGACGCTACGGAGATGGTGAAAACGCTCATCGAGCACGGGTACCCCGTCGATTTTATCACGACCGAGACAATCGATGCGGATGTCCAGATCGAGCCTCCCGAGAGATACCACATCAGTGTAACGGTGAAACTGTCACCGAAGATCACAACGATGGTCAACAACCTCCGTGGCAAAGAGTATTATGTCGCCCCGCGAAAAGACGTGGTGTCTTATCTATCGGGTGTAGTGGAGGTGCTGAAAGGGAAACTCGCGGCAGAGAAACAGCATCTCGAATTCCTGAATGAGGATGTGCAGTATATGCATTCATTTCCGCTTCGTGTTGAGAAACTGCATCTCGAATTCCTGAAAGCATCGGGGGCGTAACACATGCGTCGATATGAAAAAATCGCAGAGATGCTCAAGATATTTCCCGCGACCATCTGGGAGGAGCCAGATTCGCGGAGCTGGGATCCGGATGAGGAGGCAGAGTGCATCAATATGTTTCGGAATACAATAGCGCGTCTCCGTGAGATATACAATGCAACTGCCACGCTCGTCGAATATGAGTACCCGGTCCGCTTATCAACAACCTGCATTGGTGCATCATTTTCGATTAAACAGAAAGTCGAACGCGATCCGACGGTCACATTCACCGTGAACGAGGGTCTGTTTGAAGCAATTAATGAGTTCTATGTGCTTGCTCCCGGCGATACTTACTCGGATGGCATCGTCATCATTGCCACATTGCTCGCGACAATCGAATACCTCGAAAAACGGCTCGCAGAAGAGATTGATTTTCTCAACTACATCACAGAAGAAATCGATGTGTGACAGCGGTAGGTTTTTATCTCCCCGTGCACAAAACGTTTTCTGTCAGCGTCGATGTGCTTTTGTGCGCACATCAATACGCCGCTGATATATTCGCGGAACGGTGTTTATGCAACGTCACGGAACGGCGGCGGACCGGATCACCCGAGAAAGATCAAGTATTCGGTCTCGTCGTTATCCGGGCGCTCCTCTATTCGACATGTCTTGTTGAGGTTGTGCATATCGTTTTTGAAACTGTACGCACCGGTCGCATCGTGTGTCCGGATCACTAATTTTTCGCTCATTATATTCATCCTGTATTAATAGTACGACCGAGAGGAGTGTGCAACCGCCCGCAGACTGCACTTGCTTTTCATGCTCGGCATTCGATGTTAACTCCTGAGCATAGGGGATCTAGCCATCCCATGTAATAGTGTCTACGAGCTCCTCTCGATCATGTCCGTGTGTTCGCCGCGGGTGATTATAAACTTTGTGTCGGACAGAAAGACTTATATGTGATCGTGGTGATGACGATGATGGTGATACAAGATGAAGACGATATTATCATGGCGGAAGACCGCTTCCCACTTTTCACTTATCGAGTGGTCAGGCGTTCTCCAGAAACCTGAGTTGCCGCCCGAATATACGAACACACCAGGAGCGAAGTTCTGGTGTGTTCCGATACAACGCTGCATACAACTCGGTGGTGATTCCCGCTGTGATCTCATAGGTGTCACAGCCCCTGCCCGGTTGTACATAGGAACCACATTGACGCTGGAACAACATGAATCTCTGATCAACTACATCGCTGCAGCAGTAAAGCGGCTACGCGAAGCTGAGATCGAGATAGAATCAGCTGAAACGGTGGTTGATGAGTTTTGAGCAAGAAAGCACGCCGTAAGCGGGCGATGCGACTCCGGGGCGAGAAACGCGTTGAACCTGATACAGCCGCTGGTGAATGGTTACAGAAGAGTCAAAATCATGGACAACAAGAAGATCGAAGCAAAGCTGAACTACCTCGAAATCCGGGTCCAGGCACTGGAGGCAAGCTGGAAAGCGGAGAAGTTCAAAGCCGAGCAGGAGATCACGAAACGCTGGAGGAAGAAGGAAGCACTTCGACAGAATCGCCTGACGATAAAAGTTGAACGCAACGGGTCGGAGTACAGGCTGGCTGGGCTTATCAAGGACGCCACAAAGTGGTCGGATTTGATCCACAAAGGCTTTTTATACCGGATCGGCGAAGTGTGGTATGTCCGCAAGACCCTCGCGGAAGACGCAGGGTACCTGGTGCTGGAGGTATAACGCCATGCTTCAAGAAGTTCAATCGCGTATAAATCAGCAAAAAGAGATAAATCCGGAATACATCGAACACCGTTTATTTCAGCTCGACATGCTCACTGGGCGGATCATTGATCGCTTCTGGCAGGTTGACACTGCAGTACAAACGGAGATAATGACAGAAATCGAACTGTTGAAGAAACGAAGACGCGATACGGAGAAAAAGACATGACAGAACAGAAATACATAATCGGAGACTGCATGGATCTTCTACCGGACATCCCCACTGGCAGCGTGGATATGATCATCACAGATCTACCTTTTGAAGTCACTCGAAACGACTGGGATTCAAACCTCCCGCTGCCCGGATTGTGGCAGGAATATAGACGGATCACGAAGGAGAACGCGGCAATCATCCTCTTCGGGCAAGGGTTTTTTACCTGCGAGTTAATGATGTCAAATCGAAGCATGTGGAGGTACAACATCATCTGGGAAAAAGACCGACCCACCGGATTCCTGAACGCAGCGATCATGCCACTCAGGTCACACGAAGACATCTGCGTTTTTTACACGAAGCTGCCGACCTACAACCCACAATTCTGGGAGGGTGAGCCGTTGCACGGGATGGGCACAAAGTTCAAGGAAGGTGGATCACTGACGAGTAACTACGGCAAATACAACATTCCGAAGAACCCCAGTGCAGCCCGAACCGGTGACACAAAGAAATATCCAAGATCTGTGCTGCACTTCGCAAAACCTCATCCTGCTATGCATCCAACGCAAAAGCCGCTTGCACTTATCGAGTATTTGATCAAAACATACTCAAACCCCGGCGATATGATACACGATTCATGTCTGGGATCCGGAACGACTTTGTTGGCATGCAAGAATACTGACCGTAACTGCATCGGTTTTGAGCTTTTTCCTTCGTATGTACAGATGTATGAATCAATGCTGGATACGGCACAGAAAACGTTGAGCGATTTCGGAGACGTGTCACCACTGGAGTAAAAGCATGATTGCCTGTAAGCTGATATGTGGAGACGTGATAGACGCGATGAAGACGCTGGAAGACGATTCAATTGATTTGATCGTGACATCGCCCCCTTATGGGGTTGGCAAAGAATATGAGAAGGACGTAGGTCAAGATGAGTATAGTTACATGGTCGATGCAGCAAGCAAGGAATTCAAACGTGTACTAAAACCTGATGGGCGTTTTGCCTGCAACGTACCTTTTACGATGAATCACAATAACGCATTAGTACTTGTGATGCATGAGTGGATGACTGCGTTCTTAAAAAATGGATTAAATATAAGGGATATAATTATATGGAACCAGAGCAACAGTGGTAACGACACAGCATGGGGGTCCTTTAAATCAGCGTCCAGCCCGTGGTTGAGGCATCAATGCGAAGGCATCGTCGTAGGATTCAAAGATCAGTGGAAGAAGATCAAGAAAGGTGAATCTGACATCACCCGAGACGAATTTATGAAGTATGTTGTGGATCTGTGGTCGATGCCATGTGCCCGGCATAAAGAGCATCCTGCGGTTTTCTCCGAAGAGCTGCCGTATCGCTGTGTCAAACTTTTCTCGTATGTCGGAGATGTGGTCCTGGACCCCTTCTGCGGTACCGGGACAACATTACTCATCGCGAAACAATTGGGTCGCAACTGCATCGGCATCGATCGATCAAAGAAATACTGCGACATAACGAAGGAACGGATCGGATTCTTCCAGGCGACACTTAACGATTCAGTAAAATTCATATACAATACTGTAAACGGAGATTAAATATGGACAGAGTTGAAACCGGTAAATACTACAAGAATCTGTCATCTAGCAGGATCTGCAAAGTGACGGGAAAATATTTCTACACAGTCAAATACGATGACGTGGATGATGTTTTTAATCTAAACCCCCATTATTGCCACTACAAGACATTTAAAAAGAACTGGATCGAAGTGTCTGATCAAAACGAGGTTTGAGACGTGGAAAAACGAACTGGCGCGAATAGTAGATACAATCAAAGGAAGTGATCAAATAACCCTCTTCACATTCTCGACGAATTATGACGAGCTAATTAACGAAACGAAATTGCATTCTTTGAGATGGAATGCTGAATATTGGATAGAGCGCCTGGACAACAACCCAAAACTCGACATCTGGTGGTTGAATCCGAGAAATCGACATCCAGACTGCCACAAACTCGGAATAGCGTCTGGAACTGCGACGCCGATCTACGGACACGAGATGACGATTGACACCGCCCAAGACGACGGGTACCCCGATCTGTACGCACTCCTTGAAGTGCTGATGCAACTACACAAAATGGAATGCGAAGAAGTACTAGATCACCGTTGGGCTGCTGTTCGATGGACGTGGACAGAGAGATACTGGAAGTAATACAATGGCTGCTAGAATAAAACATGTGTATCAGAAGACGCTTGACAGGATCATAGCACATTGCGACCACGCGGGCGAAGACAAGTTTCGTGCTCCTGAACTCGGACTGCCGCATGGACACACTCGGGCGCTGTTCACCAGAGGATACATCAAAAAAGTGAGCCGTGCGAACGGGGTCACTGAATGGCAACTCATAAGAACAGCGTGCGCGTGAGTCCCCGCTTCTCCGCAGACACTCTTCTCAAGGTTTGGCGAGATTGAGAAGATATTCTTTTTCGATGACGTCGCGGTCGTTTGTCATCATATCGTAATTGGAATAATCGAAAATTGGCGAAGGGATGCCGAATAATTGAGTTTCGAGCGGTATCATTACACCAAGTACGTTCACAACCACCCAAACATGCGCATCCTCTCCAACAGTCCCGTCATCATTGAAATATCCGTCTTTCCATGTGATGAAAGCGTCCATACCAATGTTTTTCAGGAAGTTAAACAAATCAATCGATACTTTAAAACATTCCTGTTGGTATATCGCGTTTCGGATTACTTCTGGCATCGATAGTTCGTCGTTCGTTTGCATCTACATCACCTCGTCAGGGAGAGGCAGTGGTCAGGAGCGAACCAAGAACCAGTCAATCGATGGCACGACGCGCGGGATCGGAATTGGAGCGACGTGAGATATAAGAGTCTATTTGAACTCCTGACCGTCTGTCTGTTTTAATCTCTCCTGTATATAAACATTTCGACACACAAAGCTTAAATACTGTGCTCGACATATACTATCACTATCACTCTCATCGACACCAGGAGATCACCAAATCGTGCCACAAATTTATATCAGGGAAGACCAGTACGATAGGCTCGTATCTTTGGATTTCGATACCAGATACGACCTTTTGGAATTCGTTCGGATCGCAATCACCACTGCCATCGATAAGGAAGAGCGGAAGTGAAAGAAGGCGAGCAATAAGTAGTCCAGACACTATCTTTTTTAGCGCAGTTTGTGCGCAGCAGAAACTTTTATATACGATTGCATCATCATTGACAGTGTTGGTGTCAACACCAATATTCACAGGAGGACACAAAAATTGCCTCAGGTATATATAAGAGACCACGTATACGATGCAATCATAAAGACAGGGATCAAAACCCGAGAAGAGATCCGAGATTACGTGAACGCAGTTATCTCAGACGCAACGAAACTGGAGAAATCAAAAGATGGGTGACTTCCTCCCCGCATCAAGATACGGGGCTTCCTGCTTCAGCGACCCCGAAACCGGTAGTCTCCGCAGGCGTAAATTCGACACAGTCCGTGCCTACATATCTGTTGCGAATGTTTATCGCCGCGTTGTGATCACGGTCGATGACGTTGCCGCAGGATGCACATACGTATGTGCGTTGCGACAGCGGCATCGGCTGGATATTGCCGCAGATACAACATTCTTGTGATGTGCGTCTCGGATTAACTTTTTTGCTTGCCTTACCAGCCCATTCTGCCTTGTAAGCCACAAATTCGGTTAATTTCCCCCAAGCCGCATCGTGGATCGACCTGGCAAGATGATGGTTCTTGACCATGTTCTGTATCTGCAGGTCTTCCATGACTATGATGTCGTAAGTATCTACAAGGAAACGACTTACTTTGTGCAGATAGTCGTTTCTGATGTTTCTTATCTTCTGATGAATGCGAGCAACGTGTTTTTTCTGCTCGTACCAGTTGTGCGATCTGGTCTTCTTCCGCGAGAGGTTTTTCTGCGCTCTGACGAGCTTCGCGTCGTATTTGTACGCGGTCTTCGGGTTCTCAATTGCCGTGCCGTCTGATAACGTTGCGAGAGACGAGATGCCAACGTCCACGCCGACCGAGTTCTGCGGGATGATCTTCGGTGTATCGGGGAGTTCTGTGCTGAAGCACGCGTACCACTGATCGCCGTCGCGGCGAATGGTGCAGGTCTTGACTTTGCCTTCGATCTCGCGGTGCATGAACATCCGGATGATCCCGATTTTTGAGAGTTTGAGACGATCATTGGAGAGGATCTTAAATCCGGACTGTGGGTACGTGAACGAGTCATATCGGTTATACCCCCTGAATCTGGGGTATCCGGGAGTTTCGCCGCTTTTCACACGTCTGAAGAACGCCTGAAATGCTTTATCGAGGCGACGTAACACGTCCTGCGCAACCTGTGAATATATTTCAAGTCCGAGATGTTTCAACTGCTCTGCTTGCTGATAGTAGGTTAACCCGATACCACACCGATCATACGCGTTCTTTCTGTCGGCAAGCATCATGTTATAGAGGTTCTTACATGCAAAAAGAATCTGCAAGAGCAGAACTGATTGGTGTCGCGTTGGATACAGCCGATATTTGAAAGTCTTTCTCATCACAATATTTAAGTACGCTGCCACACTATATATAGTTTATGGAAGTCGAAACAACTCGCGGATCGATATATCACACCAACTATCATATTGTTTTCTGCCCGAAATATCGATATAAGGTTTTTAAGGATGATATAGCCGAATATCTCGAATCATTCTTCAGGAATCAGATAGAGAAAAAGGGATGGGGTGTGGTAGCGATTGAAGTACGACCGGATCACATACATCTCTTCATTAGCCGAATCCCACCGAAAGAAAGACTATCGGATGTAGTTAAATATCTAAAAGGAACGAGCGGGCTGTCACTATTCAGAAACTTTCCTGTACTGAGAAAGAAGTTCCGGAAAGGGAGACTATGGTCGAGAAGCTACTACATCGGTACTGCTGGAGAAGTTAGCATCGAAACCATTAAGAGGTACATTGAAAGAGTAGAACATAATTAAAAACGCGCGGGATTCATCCCCGCTACAAGTAGCGGGGTCTTCTCCCGCGGAGACTATAAGAATACTAATGACCGCACTGCTGGTGGTGTTTATGGTAGGATCAGCGATGGGAGCATCTGACCTGTACTGCAGGCAGGTGTACTACAGGCAGAAATGAGATTCTGAAGCTTCGAC
>JAGGSN010000083.1 GCA_021159005.1 Candidatus Zixiibacteriota bacterium
CGGGTTTTTCCCTCCGGTCAGAACCCGACCTGCTTGAAATCGTTAAAAAATTCCCTCGATTTTCCAAAATTGCTATTTCCACTTTTTGAAAATATTAATTCGTTGACATGAATTGAATTAAAACAATTTTATCGGACTTTTCGGGGAAACTCCTGCCTGGCTCCTGTCGCTAAAATCCTACGGGGTTTCATGAGGATGACATAGCCCGCATTATTCATAAAAATATATAAGAAAGTCATTGCCCTATAGAGTTTATGAATAATGCGGGATCGGTAATTGTTGATTGCAAATCGCCGGACAGTAATGATATTTATTATTAACGACTATTGATTTTATCCGAGAATTGTATTAAGAGATAATTATGATAAAATCTAAACAAATAGTGAATTCTTTCTTGTTACATACAGCGTTAAGGAGCATAAATGAGATTCGACAATATAATTGAGGCGATTGGCAGAACGCCAATAATCAAACTGAATAAACTTTCTAATCCTGATTCGGCGGTTATATATGTAAAAATGGAAAGTTTCAATCCCTGTCATTCGGTAAAAGACCGTGTCGGCGCGGCAATGATTGAGACAGCCGAAAAAGACGGCTCGCTTAAACCCGGCATGACTATTGTCGAACCGACCTCGGGCAATACTGGCATTGGTCTGGCGATGACAGCCGCGGCTAAGGGCTATAAAATAGTCATTATAATGCCTGACACAATGAGTATTGAGAGACGTAAAATCTTAAAGCTTTTGGGCGCCGAAATAATTTTAACGCCCGGTGAGGATGGCATGAAAGGCGCAGTATCAAAAGCTAATGAACTGATGAGGGAAAAGGGCTATTATCAGCCGCATCAATTTTCAAATCCGGCGAATCCTGAAATACATCGCCAGACTACCGCCAAAGAGATTATCGATGACCTTGATGATATCCATCTTGATGCGTTTATAATGGGTGTCGGAACAGGCGGCACATTAAGCGGCGCAGGCGAAGTGCTCAAGAAGCGATATGGCTGCAGAGTTTACGCTGTCGAGCCTGATGATTCCCCGATATTGTCAGGCGGAAAACCGGGACCGCATCAGATTCAGGGAATTGGCGCAGGGTTTATTCCGGAAAACTATACCGCTGAGGTTGTTGATGAGATTATACGGGTTAAATCCAAAGATGCTTTTGAGATGGCTAAACAGCTGGCAAGACGAGATGGCATACTTGCCGGGATATCTTCCGGCGCCAATGTCAAAGCGGCAATTCAAGTTGCCTCCGGGCTTGACAGGGGGAAAACAGTGGTTACTCTCATCGCCGATTCCGGCGAAAGATATCTTTCAACATTTTTAACGGACGATTGAATTAATTCTTGACAAAGTATGCCGATTACATAACATAAAACATGATTATTATTGATGATATTAAAGCGATTTATCGCAATGATCCAGCCGCCAAAAATATTGAATTTCTATTATATCCGGGATTTCATGCGATATTTATACACAGAATTATTCATTATCTATGGGATATTGGAGTTCCGTTTATCCCCAGATTGTTTTCGCAAATATCGCGGTTTTTAACAGGCTTGGAAATTCATCCCGGCGCTAAAATCGGCAGGGGTTTTTTTGTCGACCATGGCGCGGGACTGGTTATTGGCGAAACCGCCGAGATTGGTGATAACTGCGTGCTGTTTCATAACGTTACTCTTGGCGGAACAGGCAAACATAAAGGCAAACGTCACCCAACGCTTGGGAATAATGTTTTAGTAGGAACCGGAGCCATCCTTTTAGGGCCTGTTACTATTGGAGATAATGTTAAAATAGGTGCTAACAGTTTTGTTTTTATGAAAGACATTCCATCCAATTGCACGATTGCCGGTTCGCCGGCAAGGATTGTCAAACGCGATGGTATCTCAATTAATGAGGAACTGCCGGCAACAAACTTTATAGAAACCGAAGCAGTATCGAGATAATAATGCCAGATTTTGCATTAAAGTTTTATTATGGCAGTGATTATCTATAAGGTATTGCTATAAATCAATATCATTACGCATTAGATTAAATAATAGCCTCACAGAAAAGTGAAGCATGAGATGACTGTCTTATTATTATTACAACCGTCAACACACACCTGACCTCTCTCAAAAGGGGAATAATAAAATGTTGGAGCACGGAGTGTAACCAACTACCCTAATCCTCTTCAAGGGGGTATTAAAGCTGCGCTAACATGCTATATGATTATGCAATTTAAAAGTTTCCCGCCGCTGCTGGAGATTTAGGGTAAAACGCTTTTGCTTGAGGATATTTGTTTTTAAAGTCCCCCGCCGCTGGCGGGGGAGTTAGGGGTGTGTTTTTATCACTAAAAAAATCAACTGCAAAAGCCTGTCTAATATGGCTTGATTGATAAAAAACAGGAGCGTTCATTTGAACGCTCCTGCTAACAATATAGGTTTGTATGCCTATATCTGAATATTTTTAGCCGCCAAATAGAGCAACAAGCCAACTTTTCAAAAAGATTACCCGCTGCACTAAAAGCGCTATACGTCCCATCACAGTAAGACCGAAACCAGCACCAAAGCCAATCATGATTATATAGATGCCGAATTTTGAAACAGCGCCCATAAAGCCTTTATGAGGCATGGAAAAGAAGAAATAGACCAAGGCCGATACAACCGAAATCACTATCAGAAAAGTGTTAAGACCGGCAATGCTAAAGGTTAATGGGGTTGCAATTGTAGCTTGAAGTTGTTTGAATAAGTAGGTGTAGAGATAAACGGTAATTGAAACGCCGGAACCAATTCCGATATAAAAAGCAATAGAATATCTCGAAACCCAAGAATACTTTTTAGAAAATCTGGTCCACATGATAATACCGAGAATAGCCGGGATTATATACCAATATTGTCCATTGTCAAAAATCGGTTCCCAGACTTTGTCTTGAAAATTGGTCCAGAACAGAAGCATAGTAAAGTAGCCAGTAGCAACACCGGCAACTAAGCGTTCAGCGAATTTATAAAAGGGATTATCCTTATACAAAAAGCTGAAAATACAAAGGGTTAGGAAGGCGGCAATACCGTTTCCTATAAGTTCATAGGTAGTCATCAGGCGCTTCCTCCCATCTGTTGTTTTTTCCTACGGGTGGCGAAATAGGCCACATTTGATAATATAATAAATAAAATTATCACCAAGTGGGCTATAACCTGGTATGCCATTTGAGCCATACCCTCACCGGGATAACCAACAAGCTTTTCATATTCTGCGGCGCCCTTGACACCGGGAATGATGCCGAACAATTGATTTGATCCTAAGTACTGGTAGTAGTTGGCCGACATAACGCCGGTTATGCCAAGAGCCAGCGGGAATTTATATCGACCATTGCCATAAACAAGCCACATATCGGCTGTATTGCCGGATGTTATCTCGATAACGGCTTTAACATCATCGAAGTTTTTAATGCCATTCATTATTGGCTGATCATCAAGCGGAGTACCATAATAATCAACCGGGAACGGCACTCTGAAATCAACTCCCATAGCCATGATAACAATTGCCGGGTATGGCCGATAGCCTAAAAAGATATAGTCTTCTCCCCGGATCTTGTTATGATTTTCTGCAAGATCGGACGTTATTTGCTCAACCAAACCTGGGCCAAACTGCGACAGGGTAACAAAAATCAGCTTTATATCTTTTTCGAAGGCCTGGTTAATAATAGCCACAGCCATAGGATTGAGTTCAGCCATCGAGGATGGGTCATAATCGACACAGATAAAAAGATAATCGCCGGCTTCTGTTTTATCAACATAATCGTAAATTTTCCTCACTTCAGGGGAAACAGATACTGGCACGTTGAAAGACCAGATAGTAGGGATAATAACTGCTATGCCGATAGCTAAGTATACCCAGCGGCGGTCTATTTGCATTATTTTTTCAAAAAACATATCTCATCCTCTCTCAATCATGACCCATATAGGTTCGTTCTATACCAAGGATGATCTTGATAGCAGTGGCGGTAGCGCCCAAACCGATACCCATCATGATAGCGCGGTTAGCAGCCATATTTGGTACTGAAAGTATCCAGGAAACAGCCTTGAGGTTGAGTGCGGAAATCGGACCAAGGGGAATAAACCGAAGCATTACGATAAATGCTGTTAAAAGAAGGATAGTCGCTAAAGCCGATCTGGCTCGGAAAGCGCGATAAGCTGCACTGGCTATAAAGAAAGCCAGAAGGGAAAAAATAGTCGCTTGAATCGGCACTAAGACATACGTGAATAAATCCATATGCAAACTGCCTAACTCCATGTTTTCTCGCTTAAGGCAGGTTACTACCATAATCAAAAAACCAGCCAGCAATACTGCCGAATAAAATCGTTCGCCGGGCACTTTAAGTTTGCTTACATTGGCTTTTACCAAACTCCATATTCCCAGCGGCATAGCCAGAATGCCAATAACAATCGTCCAGTCTTGGGAATATGTGAATATAAACTCAGACCAGCCTGTCGGGATAAAATATTGAATCAGCATGGCAAAACCTGTAATCCCGACAATTAAAATAGGTATTTCTCTTTTCATATAACTCTCCGGGTTACAGATTAACGGTTATCATATTTAACAGATATGGCAAACCTGCGGTTATTGCAATTGTGCCTAAAATAATAATTATCATCACTAAAGCCTTAGAATAATCCTGAGCTTTAAGCGTACCAAGCTGAACCGGTTCCTGCGAAAGATAAGCTGATGCCGCATAAAGTTCTTCACCAATTAAAGTATAATCAGTAGCTGCAACAAAGAACGGCAGTTGAGCGATCTGGTCTGTACCGGCTATCTGAATTGAGCCGGCAATATTTCCGGTTTCAGCGAGTATCAATGATTCCGCGTAGAAAACCCCCATATAGAAATTGGTTGCCGGTTTTTCGCGAAGCATAATTCCGTTAACAGCCGCTACATAAGGAAACTGTAGAGCCGTAACGTAAAAAACGTCGTCAGCATTGTATTGGTCGGGACGTCCAGCTTCAAGATAGGCAGTTCGAACTGTTTCCTGAGCAACCGCTAATACTACGGGGTCTTGAACAGGAACCAACACCCGGGTTTGATATTCTGCGGTTTTTTTGGCTACTCTTGCCAGAATTGTAAATCCGGCAATTGTAGCAATGTCTCCGGCAGTGCCCAAGCCAAGAATGAACAAAATAGGCTTGCCCATTTCGGTCGCTCTGCCTATGGCGTCATCAACAGCATTAATTCCAGGCAGCGGACGCACGTAAAGATTTTTACCCTTCTTAGCTGAGGAGATAAGCACTAACAGAAAGGCGGAAAAAATCAAAACGCCAATAAGAATCGGAAGTTTGCCCCAATGAAACAGATTTTCAATCGTTTCCCCGGAAGCTATTTCTGAGGGTTCCGACCGGACTTGCTGATTTGATACAGCAACTATTTTATAATACCAAGAGCTGTTTTTTGGCATATAGTCAGGATTGGGAATTGTTTTTGTAGGCGGCGTATCGTCAACATCTTCAAATGTTGTTTCTCCCGATGGCATCTTGCCTTGTGAAATGAATTCACCGTCCGGCGAATCCGAACGGAGAACGTCATACATAATAACATTGTTTAAACCTGAGCCGTCATCAGGCGACAGATTCCATTCGATTATCAAGCCATGACCAGCATCATTAGGTTTGTCGCTAACCGTTATATTAGTTGGAGGACTTGGCGCCGGCGGTCCGATTGTATCGATAAGCACTTCCTCATCAGCCGCCTGGGCAAATACACCTCCTCCCATGAGCAATACTAGCATTAAAACTAAAATTGTCTTAGTCAATTGATTCATAAGCTACCTCCGAGAGTTACTGTAAAAGAACTAATTTTAAGTTAATTGTCCGGAACATAATTTATCTTAAAATATTGTATATAAACTTTTTATTATAAATAAATGAAGCAGAATAATAATTCGGTAAAAAATGGTAATCAGCAAAACTATCTGTAAACATATCATTCATATTATAATAAAACTTATCGATCAATTAATCCCAGCCAGTCTCCCAGCAAAAACTGCATTCTTCCCACTAAAAGTGAAATTCGAGCCATGACAGTATAACCGAAACCAGCGCCAAAAGTAATCATCAAAACCCAAATGCCGATCTTGCTTGCCGTGCCAAATCCGCCCTTGTGTTCCTTAGAGAAAAAGAAATAAATCAGACCGCACATAACGCCGCCAACAATTATAGTGTTTGAAAAGCTTGCCAAGAAACTAAATGAACCGTTTTCGAAAACAATAAGCGGTATCATAGTATTCTGAATCTGGCCAATAAAGTCGGAACGCAAGAACCGGACAAGATTTAATCCGGCGGTTGTGCCAACTATAAACGCCAGCGGCCAGCGCGATATCCAGCCTATTTTCGAGGAAAGCCGCATCAGAAGCAGGATACCCATAATAGCAGCAAAAATATAATGATATTCCGGTTCACGGTCTGCCAGCGAGGGCAGAACAAATCTCACCGCTTCCGGATAAATTTTAGCGATCAAGTTTGGAAATAAAGTACCCCAAATACTTACTACCATCCAGTAAGCCGCCGATACGCCGACAAACAGATGTTCGGCAAACTTGTAGAAGATATTATCTTTATAGAGAAACGACAGAATCGATAGAGTTAGAAAGGCGCCGATCCATACCCAAATATCGTTCATCTTAACTTATCTCCGTCTTTCTTTCACGCGCTCGTTCTATAAAAAAGGTAATATTGCCAATAATTATAAACAGCATAATCACAATATGGGCAATCGCCTGCGGCCCCATCATTCTAATTCCGGGTTTTGACATATTTTTATATTTTGGATATTTTTTTATCAATGCCGATTCATACTCAGCCGCTCCCTTAATTCCACCCATCATGCCCAAAAGCTGATTTGGCCAGTAGGGATACAACAAAGGCGCCTGCACCGCAGTACATCCGCCGGCTACAGGAATGCCGCCTGGGTCGCCGGCAAATAATATCCACTCTTTAATACCGGGAGTGCCGCCGCCAAGACCGACAATCAAATCGAAGCTGGTCAGGTTGGATACCTGCTTCATCATAGGTATTTCATCGATATATGTTCCCAGCACATCGGTAGTATACATTTTCTTCATATCTGTAAATAGAACATTGATAAGTCCCTCATTGCCAGCTTTATATCCGAGATTGACAAAATCTTCGCCATAAACTTTGTCGGGGAACTCCTTTGTCTGCACCGAGTCGATAGTAATTGTTGTCAGGTTCTGGCCGGTAGCCCATAAACACAGATAGTAGATTTTCAGGTTCTTTTCGTTGCAGTGACGGACTAAAACATTAGCCATAGGTTGAATTTCCGGTACCGTGGAGGGGCCGTAATCCATTGACAATAATACTCGCGAACCGGCGGGAAGTGATTCGATAGTATCGAAAATATTTTTTACTATAGGATCGGCTTTTTCTGTAAATGTGATATTTAATAAGAGCGGAATAATTACCGACAAAGCAATAAATAAAAATATTATTCTTCGGTCGATATTTTTCATTTTGTCAAAAAGCGCCATTTTTACCTATTGCTATTTAGAATTCATTAAAATACTGGGAAATCCCGTCAAAGCACTTATATTCTCTATCGATATCATCCGATAGCTCCGGAAAATCATCATGGCAATCATATTTATCGCTAAATGCCGATTGCCCTGTTTCCAAATCAAGTAAATACCATTCGAAATGAACATCCAAATGGTTAGTATGATCATCGTTTTTATAATAGCTGAACATCAGATAGAGATTCATCACGCCGTCAGCCTTTAGTTTTTCTGAATATGTTGAACAAATTTCCAAAGGAGCATGGCTCTGACCATTAAAGCAGCGGTTGAACTCGTTCCAGTTGTCCGCATCGCGCAATCGATTTTTTATATCCTTATAACAGAGAAAATCTACTTGTCCCTCAAATCGTTTAATCAGATTTTGACATATGTTATCGCTTAGGTTTTCGTATAATTTAATTTGATTGTCCGGGGAAAGACGTACATCCTCGAATTTGCTCAATTTGGGATTCGTGTAAATTTGGGCTACCATAGGCGAGGCGATTGCTATTGTTTCAAAATCCGTGAAGGTTTTAGCCTTTTCGGTTGTGCCTGCAGCGGTTAAAATAATGGCTAAGATAAAAATATGCGTGTAAAGCCTAATCATTTGCCTCCCTCCGAGCCCATATAGCCGCGCTCGATTCCGAGTATCATACGCAGCGACATCGAGATAACACCCAACGAGATGCCTATCATAATGGCTCTCTGACCGGCCAGGTTGGGAATCGCCATTATCCAATTGGCTAAAACAGGTATATGAAAAAACTCCAGCCAGGATGGCAGCCAGAATGTGATATAATGACCTACCGGCGTGCGTCCCAGAAGTATAATAAAGGCGGTAATCAGAAGAATCGTCGCCTCTTTATTTTTTGCTCTAAATGCCCGATAGGACGCCGAAGCTACAAAAAATGCCAGTATGGAAAACATAGTCGCCTGAAGCGGTGTGAATATATGGTCATAAATAAGCGTAAACAGCGAACCGGGAGCGGCTACATCGCCTTGAATGCCATCGGGATTGCCGATTTTAAAGGCGCCGGCGATTAAAGTAACTATAAAACCGACAACCGTAACTATTGAGAATGGCCAGTCCTTAGCTCTTTTGTAGATGCGGTTGCCATGAATGCGAATCAAGTTGCCGCCGCCAAGTATCATAGCGAAAACCGCGATAATATCGAAAAATACCGAGAAGTCCTCGCCCAATCTGCCGAATGGGTCATGCGGGATGAAAACCGAGAATATCAGGACTGTCCCGACGATGGCTGTTATTATTAGTGGTATCTGGCGCTTCATGCTAAACTACCAATAATCCTCAATTTAACGTAAACAAGCTCATAGTAAACTGATGCAGGGCATCAAAAAGATTTACACCGGTCAGCGAATACATAGTCGCCGCGAAAACGCCGAACACGATAGCTGCCATCGCGATAATCTTGCCGACATCCTGCCCTTTCAAACTGCCAAGCTGTTTGGGTTCGCCCGACAAATAAGCACTGGCGGCGAAAAGCTCCTCGCCGATAAGCGTATAATCGCAGGCGGCCACGAAAAACGGCAGCTGCGCGGGCATAGCCGTGCCAGCTATTTGTATGGCGCCGATTGAGTTGCCAGTCTCGGCGAAAATCAAGCTTTCGGCGAAAAATGAACCCATATAGAAACAGGTGGCGGGTTTGTCGCGCACCATGATGCCATCCACTGCCGCCACATAACCGAATTGCTCATCGGTAGTATAATAGACGAAATCATCAGAGTAAAAATCGCTTCGCCCGGCTGCGGCATACGCCTCTTTGATAGTTTCGCGGGCGGTAGTCATCACGATTGACTTGGAAACCGGCATGTTGATTTTTATCTCATACTCGGCGATTGTCTTGGCGACTCGCCCAAGGATAGTAATCCCGGCGATTGTCTGAACATCATCCATATCCCTGATGCCGGGGATAAACAGCACCGGCCGCCCCATCTCGGTAGCTCTGCCAACCGCTTCATCGATAGCCTCAAGGCCTGATATCTTGCGAATAAATAATTCCTTGCCGCGTTTGGCGTGATATATAAAATAGATAACAGAGCCGCAAATCAAAGCGCCGATTAGAAACAGAAATTTGAGGTTGGTGTTAATCCATTGCTGGTAGGAGTGAACCGGTTTCGTAATTTGGGATGCATGTCCCGTAATGTCATTAGTAGCGGCGACTTTGTAGACATAGTTTATATGGTCTTCCGCGCCGGCATCAACATATTGAGCAACGCCTGCGGCAGCCATACCAACTGATGTGAAAATGGTATCGCCCTCAAGCGCGCGAAATATCTCATAGCCGACTACGTTGTTTAATCCGGAACCGTCATCAGGGGAAAGCGACCATGAAACCAGAATTTTGCCTCCGCCGTCGCTGGGATTATCTTTGGCTGTAACAAGCGATGGCGGCGCAGGCATAGGGGATACAATCGCTGTTTGGCTGAGCGCTGAATCGGGCGTTTGTGTTTCCGGCGTTTCCTGACAAAAAACGCTGGCTGAGAATAGAAATATGATAACTATGGCGGCCGGAATCATATTGTGTTTCAAGCATTGCTCCTGTTGCGCAAATTAGCTTCAGCGGTCATCTCAGACCCGAAAAAAACAAATATAAAGAATGATGTTTAACAACACAAGCTTTAATTTCCCTATTTATTTCCAAACACGCTGTATTCCATGTAACGGGTGGGTTTATTTATGTTGTGTCAGTTCGCAGTCCGCCTAAGGCGGATGAACTGACACATATTGCTTGACAATAAGACCGGCAGGTCGCGTTTCACTGCGACCTGCCTAAACAGTTGAGTTAACCCAAGGGTGGATAACAATAATGCTGTGCCCGCCGGCAGGCAGGAAGTGTCGGCATGACCAATTACCGGACTACCGTTTTCGCGGGAGTAACGTCGATTATAATGTTCTATAAAATGCCGAACAGCGGTGATATCAAATAAAGATTATGTGAGATATCGTTATGTCAGACTTAAGACATTTATAGTTGCTGCAAATATAATTTTTTTGTTGACATTGAATTGACAATGAATTAAATAGCATATCATTGTTTTTTCCCTTATGGAGTTTTGCAGCTATGGAGGTGATTTTTTGGGGAAGTTATTAGTATCAATTTCCGGAATTCGCGGTATTGTTGGCGATAGTTTAACATCAGAAACAGCTATGCAATATGGCAAAGCCTTTGGCAAATACTTGAAAGGCGGGAAAGTTATAATCGGCAGGGATACTCGCTATCATGGGCCGATGGTTCTTTCGGCGGTTGCGGCTGGTCTTATGTGCTCGGGATGCAATGTTGTCGATATAGGCGTGGCTACTACTCCGGCGATAGAATTCACGGTTCGCGAGACACAATCAGCCGGCGGAATCGCTATCACCGCCAGCCATAATCCGATAGAATATAATGCTTTAAAATTGATTGGACCGGGCGGAACTTTCCTGACTGAAACGCAAGGGAAGAAATTTTTAAAATGCTGCAACAGCAAACAAAAATCTAAAAAAACCGAAAAGCCAAATATTGGCAGCTATTTCAATCAGGATGACTGGGACCTTAAGCATATTAAGGCTATTTTGGGTATCGATATAATAAAGCTTGCTTCGATTAAAAGAAAAAAATTCAGAGTTGTTGGCGATTGCGTTAACGGAACTGCCTCACCCGTAGCCGCCGAGCTTTTCAATTCGCTGGGCTGTACACTTAAATTAATCAATGCTGTTCCCGATGGAAAGTTCCCGCATCCACCGGAACCTGTGCCAGCCAATCTAAAACAGCTTTGCCGGGCAGTTAAATCATTCAAGGCTGATATTGGCTTTGCTTTCGACCCCGATAGCGACCGTATGGCGATGGTTGATGAAAACGGCAAAACAATTGGCGAGGAATATACGTTAGCTTTGGGCATGCGGTTTATACTATCGAAGAAAAGCGGTCCTGTGGCTGTAAATTTATCTTCATCGATGATGAATGATTTTGTTGCCAAAGAAGCCAGCGTCAAATTATACCGCACTAAGGTTGGCGAAATAAATGTTACCGAAAAGCTGAAGCGGATTAATGGAGTTGCCGGCGGCGAGGGCAATGGCGGCTTGATTTATCCGGATATGATGTATGGCCGGGATGGATTAATGGCGGCGGCAGTAATGCTTCAGTATTTAGCCTCCAGCAGAAAAACGATTTCTGAACTTGCATCGGAACTTCCCAAAACAACGATGATAAAAAGAAAAATAGCGCTTGATGGTAAGAAAATAAGTTTTAATAAAGTTATTAGGGCTTTCAAAGACGGAAAAGCCGATAAACGTGATGGAATAAAGATTATTTTTGATGATTGTTGGCTTCAATTGCGATTATCGAATACCGAACCGATAGTTAGGCTGATGACAGAGGCATACAGTGTTAAAAAAGCCAGATTATTAGCCGATGAAGTTGAAAAACTTCTATTATAAACATTGGAGAACAAATGTGTGGAATTGTTGGTTATATTGGCGATAAGAATTCCGTGCCGATTTTAATGGATGGTTTAAAGCGGCTTGAATATCGAGGCTACGACTCCGCAGGCATCGCCTGTATTGATAATTCAAATATAATACTTCAAAAAACAGCCGGTAAAATCAGCGTGCTTCATGATTTGATAAAGGCAGAGTCAATTTCATCTAAAGTCGGTATTGGGCATACTCGATGGGCTACTCATGGAGCGCCGACAGATATTAATGCCCATCCGCATCTTGATTGCACCGGTAAAATCGCAGTTGTTCATAACGGCATAATCGAAAATTTCTCAAGCCTTAAAACATTCCTCGAAAAGAAAGGCCACAAATTCATAACCGACACCGATACTGAAGTTTTGGCACACCTTATTGAGGAGCATTTCGAGGGCAACCTGCTTGAGGCAGTTCGTTCCGCTTTGACCCAGGTTGAGGGCACTTACGGTATCGCTGTTGTATCCTTAGATGAGCCCGACCGGATTGTTGCCGCTCGTCTGGGTTCACCTCTTGTTATCGGTCGCGGGCAGGGCGAAAATTTCGTAGCCTCGGATGTGGCGGCGCTTTTACGGTACACCAATCGCGTGGTATATCTTGAAGACCGCGAACTGGCTGAAATCACGAAAGATACTTTTAACGTAACACGGATTGACAAGACTTTGGTCAGCCCCGAATTTCAGGATATTTCTTGGTCGCTTGATATGATTGAGAAGGGCGGCTATCCGCATTTTATGCTTAAAGAAATTATGGAACAGCCGACTACTCTTCGCAATGCCATGAGAGGACGTTTAAACTTTGATGAGGGGACGACTCGTCTTAATGGCTTAAATCTCCAGTATAAAGAACTTACTAAAATTAAAAAAATAATAATTACCGCTTGCGGCACCTCTTGGCATGCCTCTCTTATCGGCGAATATCTTATTGAGGAATTTGCGCGGATTCCGGTCGAGGTTGAGTATGCCTCCGAATTTCGTTATCGAAATCCAATTATAGGCCCTGATACGAATTTACTTGTTATATCACAATCAGGTGAAACTACGGATACTTTGATGGCTCTAAGGGAAGCCAGACGCAAGGGCGCTACTTGCCTGGGTATCTGCAATGTTGTCGGTTCGACTATTTCGCGTGAAACAGAGGGCGGCGTATATATTCACGCCGGTCCGGAAATCGGTGTAGCTTCAACTAAAGCGTTCACTTCCCAGATAATGGTGTTGTCGCTAGTATCGATACTATTAGCTCGTATGCGCCATCTTTCGTTTCAAAAAGGCAAAGAACTGATAAAAGCGCTTGAGAAAGTACCGAACCAGGCAGCTGAGATTTTAAAAAAGAACGATGAGATTAAAGCTATTGCCGAAAAATACGCCAGCAAAAACAATTTCCTATATCTCGGCAGAGGCTTGAATTTCCCGGTTGCCCTTGAGGGCGCTTTGAAGCTTAAAGAGATATCCTATGTTCATGCCGAAGGCTATCCGGCGGCGGAAATGAAGCATGGGCCAATTGCCTTAATTGATGATAATATGCCGGTGGTTGTTATTGCGCTAAAGGATTCGGTATATGAAAAAATCATTTCCAATATCCAGGAAATAAAAGCTCGCAATGGCAATGTTATAGCGGTCGCTACCGAGGGAGATACCGATATAGCATCAATCGTTAATGATGTTATTTACATACCCAAGGCAATTGACTTTGTACTGCCATTGTTATCAATTATACCACTTCAGCTTTTGGCGTATCATATAGCGGTATTAAGAGGCTGTGATGTTGACCAGCCAAGGAATCTTGCAAAAAGTGTTACTGTTGAATAAACTCCTAAATAAAGGGGCTAATTATGGTCGCTAATCAAATTTTAAAAAGACGAATGGTTGATGAAAAAGACCAGATGTACCAAATGTATCATCAGGAAAAGATGTCGCTAACGGATATTGGCGAACATTACGGCTGCAGCCGTCAGTATGTTCAGTTAATATTCAAAGAGCTTGGCATCAAACGGCGTTCCCGGATGCTGGCGCTGAAAAATCGTCCCCGCAAACGGAAAAGCAAATATAATTTCATCGACAGCGATGACAAATTCATTCTGGATAATTATGATAGCATGACAGACCCCGCAATGGCTGAAAAACTGAACAAACCGCTAAAATCCATTATCTATCGGCGATTGATTGTTTTGGGCAAGAAAAAGGTTATAAGACGGAATTTCACGGTCGAGGAAAACAATTTCATCTTAGATAACTATAATGATATGACCGACATTGCTATTGCTCAAACCCTAAACAGATCGTTAATATCTGTAACTCATCACCGCAACAGAATTTTAAACTGCCCGAAACGTAAAACCAGAAGCTATACCGATTCTGAAAACGATTTCATTCAGAAGAACTACAGCAAGATGACCGATAGCCAAATAGCCGCCACACTCGATAGAACCAAAGCATCAGTGGCTATACATCGCAACGAGGTTTTGGGATTGGCAAAATCAAAAAGAAGGAAAAAGAGATAACCAACGCTATTAATTTTTATCGACTGGCATTTAATTGAGCCATAATTGAAACTCTCAATTATATTGATGATTGGCGGAATTGTCTAACAGTCAATTTTCAGACTAATATATTTCATTGTGGAATATAGGTTAATTAATCTATATATAAATTCACTACTGTCCGGCCTTTTTCATAGAGTTCTTTAAATATTATCCAACAAGCGAAACTTGCTTGATTCGCAATCCATAGAACAACAAGACATTGGACAACTTCAGCAAACATCGCTATTCTACTTTTTGCTTTGCATAATATTTCATGCCTGTCCGCCGACAGGCGGGCGCCGGCAGGCAGGAGGTATCGGCATGACCAATCTCT
>JAGGSN010000084.1 GCA_021159005.1 Candidatus Zixiibacteriota bacterium
CCCCTACGCGTTTTAGTGGTTGGCGTTCGTCTTAGGCGAACTCGTCTGCCAACATACTGGTGCACGAGGACGTACACCTGACACAATTTCTTCCTTTGCGGATATTTGTTTTTTGATAGTATAAGCAGGGCGTGTTTTGATGGCAAGGGAATTTGTTGGAGAAAGTGTTGGGTTTATACCCAACGTGATAGATACTCTATTATGCTGAAAATAAAAAAGAGGGCGTATGCAATACGCCCCTACGCGTTTTAGTGGTTGGCGTTCGTCTTAGGCGAACTCGTCTGCCAACATGCTGGTGCACTAGGACATAGACCAGCCGCAATTTTTTCCTTTGCGGATATTTGCTTTTTGGTAGTATAAGCAGGGCGTGTATGGATGGCAAGGGAATCTGTTAGGGAAATTGTGGGGGTTATTCGCTATGGCTTTTAAGTATTCCGTAGGGGCGTATTGCATACGCCCTCTTTACTTTGCACGAGGACGTACACCAGCCACAGTGATAAAGTAATTTTACAGGATTTACAGTTTATTCCAAACATCGAATTTATCAAGCTCTTTGACATCTAATTCATCGGTGATTACTTTTGCCAATGCTTTTAGAAATTCCGGCTCAGGGTGGCCGTCTTTGATGGCGCGGTTAACATTGTTATCGAGATTCCAATGAGGCGATTTGACATCAGATTCGATTAATTCTTTGATTTTAGTAAGGCTATCTTTTTGTTTATTGTCATCTTTGGAATGAGCGTACATATAAAACTGACATTCGAGTTCTACTTCATCTCTATAACAAAGTTTAAATGCTTTGTCTAAATATTCAAATCCTTTATCAACTCGTCCTTGTGACAACAGAAAACCGGCATAATTTCCAAGAAGATTTGCATTATCAGGTTCTATTTCTAATGAACGCTTATAATACTCTTCTGCCTTATCATGTTCATGACGAATGTCTGTAAGGAAATTAGCATAGTTGCCAAGAGTATTTGCATTTTCAGGTTCTATTTCTAATGAACGCTTATAATA
>JAGGSN010000085.1 GCA_021159005.1 Candidatus Zixiibacteriota bacterium
CAGCAGCAGCAGCAGCAGCAGCCTAAGAAAGGCGAGATGTCGGAGAAAGAAGCCAAGGAATTATTAGAGGCATTCAAAGAAGATGAAAAAGAGATACAGAAAAACCTTAAAAAAGTTGTCGTCCGTTCCGGCTCGCGCCGCGATTGGTAGTATTGTAATACTACTGCTGGCATCCGGGATAGCCGGCGCGGGCGATATCGATATCAATGCCAGTGTCGATAGGACGGAAATAACGCTTGGGGAATCGATAGAGCTTACTATCTCCGTAGCCGGTCCGGTAAGACATATCGACAAGCCCGAACTGCCCGACCTTTCTAAATTTGACGTGTATTCATCGGGAACATCGTCAAATATTTCAATTGTACCCGGAGCAATAAACTACCAGACCGATTATTCCTATATTCTTATGCCAAGAAAAACCGGCACTTACACAATCCAACCGGCGCGAGTAAAATATAAAGGGAAGCGCTATTCCACAACGCCGATTATTATCAAAGTTACACGTCAGGCACAAGCAAAGCAGGCTGTTCCGTCAAAATCGCAATCAAATGCGAAAACCAGCCAGCGCTCTCAGACAACAAGCGACTTCTTCATCGAACAGGATGTAGACACAAAAAAGCCATATATCGGGCAGCAGGTAACGATGATTTTCAGATTTTATCAGGCTAAGAACTTATATGAACAGCCAACATTGCAATGGCCTGACTACAACGGGTTTTGGGTTGAGGATTTGCCCCCGCAAAAAACATATAATAAAATGATTAACGGTAAAACGTATAGAGTTACCGAAATTCGCAAAGCCCTTTTCGCTACGGTTGCCGGTAAAATTACTATTGAACCGGTAGTATTAACAATTCCCCCAAGCGCGCGTAATTCATTTTTCGACTTTGACCCTTTTAGCATGCATTCTCGTCGAAAACAAAGATCCTCAAGCAAAAACGTTTTACGCAGTAAAAAAATCATCATAGATGTTCAATCTCTGCCAATGGCAAATAAGCCCTCTGATTTTTCAGGCGCAGTCGGTTCATACAGCTGGAAAATCTCAATCGACAAGGACACCGTAGAGGTAGACCAGCCGATTACATTAAAAGCATCCGTAACAGGTTCCGGTAACATCAAAAAACTTCCGGGTGTAGAAATACCCGAATTGGAAAATTTCCGTCTTTATGATTCGGGGAGCAATGAGAATATCTCTAAGAAGAATTACAAAGTATCCGGTTCCAAGTTATTTGAATGGGTCTTAATTCCCACCGCGCCGGGCGAGTATGAACTTCCCGAATTAAGTTTCAACTTTTTTGACCCGTGGTCTAAAAAATACAAAAAACAGTCAAAAAAACCGGGCAAAGTGTATGTCAAGCCATCCTCGGTTAGTTTAATGGCTCTGGGAGACAGGCCGGTTAATGTTATACCAGCCGCTCGAACCAGTTTGAATTATATTGCAACCGAACTCTCAAGCAAATCAATTTCGACGCCGTTTTTCAAGTCTAAGTTAGTATGGATTGTTCAACTAATGCCTGTGCTCTGGCTTATTTTTCTTACTGTTCATATCAACCGACGGAAAAGACTTGAGGGTGATATCGCCTATGCCCGCCGCAAACTGGCCTCAAAAGCCGCTAAGAAAGCATTAAAAGAGGCTTATAACGGTTTGAAAAAACCGGAGTTATTTTACAGCTTAGTTTTTAATGGCATTGTTGGTTTTATATCAGATAAATTAAACGTAAAAGCCGCCGGCCTTACTAATACTCAGATAATTGAAATGCTGAAAAGTACCGGCAAATGTGATAGCATCATTGATGAATTCTCAAGTTTCTTAGATAAGTGTGATATAGGCAGGTTTTCACCGAATAGGCCAACATCCGAACAGGCGCAACAGATTTATAACAAGGCGGAAAACCTGCTGTCGGAGCTGGATAGGAACCTGAAATGAGATTAGCTTCAATACTGTTTATATGCATACTAATGCTTCCGGTTAGTTCTGCAAGCGGTTCCGATCAGGATATCTGGGAACAGGCAAATAATGCGTATGACCAAAATAATTTTAAAGAGGCTTTGGACGGCTATCTATTGCTTCTGGAACATGGGAACCGAAGCCCTTCGGTATATTATAATCTCGGCAGCGCTTATTTTAAAAATAACCAGGTTGGTATGGCAATAGCCGCCTATCGTTTATGCCTCAAGCTCGACCCATCCTTCACTAAGGCGCAAGAAAATCTCGAATATGTGCGCAGATATACTGTCGATAAGGTAGAAAAACCGCCAAAAGGATTTTTGCTGAATCTATGGTCGGGTATGGCAGGGATATTTTCTGCTGAAGAGTATTTTGTGTTTACTATAATTATTTACTGGATTTTAAGCTTGATTATAACTTTAATGATATTGGGAATCGGTAAAAAGGAGTTTTTAAGTTATTTGTTGATATTGCTTGTCGTAGTGTTTATCTTGTCGGGCGTTCAAACTCATTTTGTGATTAACGAAACAATTAATACAAAGTGGGGCGTTCTAACGGCAGCTTCAGCAGAGTTGAGAGAAGGACCGGGTGAGGATTTTGAGAAAATCTTCACTGGCCATGAGGGATTGGAATTTAAGATACTATCCCAAAGGCAAGGCTATTACTTGGTTGAACTTGCCAATGGCTTAAATGGATGGATTAAGGGAGCCACCTTGACGGAGATTTAATTTGGCTCTATTGAAGAGAAAAAGGTTTTGGGGAGCAATACTCGCTTTAATTCTTATAATCTTTTTATTCAGGGATTTTAAGTTTAAAGAAATCTGGAATATTATTATAAGTATAAACTTCTGGTATCTAATCCCGCTTTGTATAGCGGAATTCCTGATTGCTTTTGTTCGCTCTCAGCGATGGAAATATATTATCGATCCGGGCAAAAAGATCAGCTCATTGGATATATTTTCGACATTTTCAATCGGTATGATGATGAACCTTCTATTACCGGCTTTAACCGGTCAGGTTGCGCGTATTTTCCTGTTAGCTAAAAAAGAGTCAATGAAAAAAACATTTGCTTTCACCACAGTCGTTTTAGAGGTCTTATTCGATGCTATCGTGTTGTTTGGGTTATTGCTTTTTGTTTCCACATTTTATGTGTTCCCGGATTATATCAGCGGTTGGTGGCCAATTGGCGGACTGGCTGTTGCAGCGTTAGCCGGCTGGTTATATTGGTTGTCGCGCAATTATAAAGCTGCTGCTGAAAAAATCGAAAACGGCAGTTTCAATGAGGTAAAAGGCTTTGCCGAAAGATTGCTTTATCTTAAGACAACTTTTATCTATGGGCTGCAGATGCTCCACAGTTCCAAACATCTTTTCTTGGTAACCGGCTTTACTATTATTTCCTGGAGCTTTCAGGCAATAATGGTATATCTTTTAATAGGCGCATTTAGCCTTAATATAGACCTCTGGGGCGCAGTTATTATCATGATAATAAATACTATTATGGTATTAATTGTCGTAACTCCGGTCAATATCGGCACCTTTCAGCTTGCCTGTGTTTTCGCTCTTTCATTATTTGGCATAGATAAACATACCGCTCTGAGCTTTTCAATTGTATTGCACGCATTCAACTATATTCCGCCGGTTTTGTTGGGCTGGTTTTTCTCAGTTAAAGAGGGCTTAAGCTTCAAGAAACTCTACAATGAAAGGGCGCAAAAGGATAGTGATGAGATAGAGATTGAAGAAATTAAAATTAGGGAACCCATAAGATAATTAACCGCCGTATAAACCAACAGCGCTGGTGCGCGAGGACGTACACCAGCCGCGTTATAACAAGGACATACACTAACCACGTAATTTAATAACTGCTTACATACGCCAATCAAAATTAATATAATTGTTGAGATAAAAGAAATCCTTCCGATAAAAATAAATGTATAAATATAATTCCCTCTGGTTACCGAGCGGTGCTTGGCAACCAGAGCTAATGCGCTTGTCAGCGTGTTGTTTGTTATTATTTGTAGTTAGTTATACATAATGAATGAGGCAATATGAATCTAATACATCCAACAATTGTTCACCTTGCAATTGCCCTTTTTATAATGTCAATGATTTGCGAAGCGTTAAGTTTGATAACCAGCAAGAAAACCTGGCCGCAATTTGCAAAATACTATATTGGCGCATCGGCAGTAATGTCATTTATTGCCATAATAACCGGCTCAGTAGATTATAGAACTTTATGGATGACCGAGTATGGCTATATTTATCTTCAAACGCACATGATACTTGGAGTACTGGTATTTTTTATTATTCAACTTTTAGCGAATTATCGGATACTATTACAAAAGATGCTGCCAAAATCTGCTTTCACCGCCTATCTGATTCTATGCGGAATTTGTCTTGGGTTGTTATCCGGTACTGCCAGTCTTGGTAAAACCGGCGTTTATAAGTACGGTGCCGGTGTTTCTGCGGCAATGTTGAACCGTTTGGAGACTGAGGAATATCTTAAAAAGCAATACCAACTGGCAGCAATTCCCGCGCTTATCGATAAAGACTCATTAGCGGTTCTATCAGCTAATCTTACCGCCTTTTCTACTGAGGATATCCTGTATGCGCCTTCCGATTCAATGGTTCAAGATGACCGCGAACCCAATTCATCAGAGCTTGAAATGAACGAAAATCATCCCGATTCGCCTGTTATTGACGATGACCATCATGGGCATCATTAGCCGCATTCAGGTGGAAATTGCGGAAATTCTATAGCTGTCAAACAAATATCGCAATTAGTAATTGAGACAGAATATTCGACTTTGGCTTTTCCGGTCATTATTTCACGGTAAAAACACCTGCAATCAGCCGTTTAAGACAGTCATCTTTGTATTAAAACAATAATTTTTCTGGTATTATAGAATATGCTATGCTATTTTACTTTAGCAGTATTGAAATTAACCGATTGGTTAAAGATAAGAAGACAGTATTTTAGTTCAAAGGGTGATTCATGAAGGAAAATTCAAGAACTATAACATTCAAGGATTTTAAACTAACAATCAGAGCGGCAGATAAGCCTGATGCTGTCTTAGTTTTATTTCATGGCGGAACTGATGTAGATGGTTATGGCTGCGAAAGTTCAGCTGGCGACAGGAAGAAGCTTGAGGAAGATTTCAAGTTTATGTTTATACCCGCTGAGGCGCCATCCCGGAAAAAAGGCGAATATATTTTGTATTTCAGACTTCCCGGAAAAGAAGAAAAATTCTTTAACTGGGTCGATAAGCAAAAGAAAATGTATTATGGGATAGAAGATGACAGATGAATACTATTACTAAAACCGCTTTACATTCAATTAGTATTTGGATGTATTAATAATATCATTATAATAGAGAATTAAGGCAGGGATGATTATGGAAACTATAAATGCAAATAATGAAAAAGTAGCTAATATCGATATAAGTAATTTGACAACCGAACCAATTTCAATTCTACCGATACAAACTACCGTTGTATTCCCTTCTCTGGTTATGCCTCTTATGGTAGCAGAAGCGCGGTTCACAAAGCTTGTTGATGAGACATTGATGGATGGCAAGCCGTTGGGGCTTTTTACTCAGAAAGACCCGGGAAAAGAAAATATTAACTCTGATGACATATATAGGGTGGGTGTTGCCGGACATATCTTGAAAATGCTTCGTTTCCCCGATGGTTCTGTTCGTTTTTTAGTTCAGGGTATTTCACGTATCAAGATTAAAAAGTTTGTCGAGACCGAACCGTTTTTAAAAGCCGATGTTGAAGTTCCGAAGGAAATATTCGATGAATCTATTGAAACCGAAGCATTGATGCGAAATGTTTTGGAGCAATTGGCAAATGTTACCAAACTTGCTCCGTATTTGCCGGATGATTTGCAAGTTTCGGCATATAATACAAGCGAACCCTCAAAACTGGCAGATTTAATTGCCTCGAATCTTAACATTAGCATTGCTGAAAAGCAGGAAGTTTTAGAGATATTTGATGTCAAGAAGCGTTTGCTTAAAGTAAACATGATGATAAACAAAGAACTTCAGGTGCTTGAAACATCGCGAAAGATTCAGACTGATGCAGCCTCGGAAATGGGCAAATCTCAGCGCGATTATATTCTTCGCGAACAGCTTAAGGCAATCCAGAAAGAGTTGGGTGAAGCTGATGACCGGATGTTGGAAATCGAGGATATTAAAAAGAAAATCAAGACGGCTAATATGCCCGATGAGGCGCGGGAGGCATCCGAAAAGGAACTTGACAGATTGTCGAAAATGAATCCCTCGGCGGCTGAATATACTGTAAGCCGCACTTATCTCGACTGGCTGGTAAATCTGCCATGGTCGGTTAGCACTGAGGATATTCTCGATATTAAAGCCGCTCAAAAAGTATTGAATGAAGACCATTATGATCTCGATAAAGTCAAAGAACGAATACTCGAGTATTTAGCTGTCAGGAAATTAAACAGCGACTTGAAAGGACCGATACTTTGTTTTGTGGGTCCTCCCGGCGTGGGTAAAACCTCTCTGGGCATGTCTATTGCGAGAGCAATGGGTAGAAAATTTTTCAGGATGTCGTTAGGCGGTGTTCGGGATGAAGCGGAAGTCCGCGGTCATCGGCGAACATATATCGGAGCTTTGCCCGGAAGGATAATTCAGGGTATACGAAAATCAGGTTCAAACAATCCGGTTTTTATGTTGGATGAAGTCGATAAAATCGGCCAGGATTTCCGCGGTGATCCATCCTCGGCATTGCTGGAGGTGCTTGACCCGGAACAGAATTTTAGCTTTGCCGATCATTATCTTGATGTAAACTTCGATTTAACAAAGGTCATGTTTATCACCACTGCTAATATCCTCGAAACTATACCGGCAGTTCTTCTTGATCGTATGGAAGTTATTACCTTGCCCGGATATACTGATCTTGAGAAGCTGGCAATCGCCAAGAAATTTCTTATTCCGAGAAACTTAACCGACCACGGCCTAACATTGAAGAATCTGACTTTTACTGATAAAGCTATTAAAAATGTTGTATCTGATTATACCCGTGAATCCGGTTTACGCAATTTAAATAGAGAACTCGGTACTATCTGCCGCAAAGTTGCCAGAAAAGTAGCGGCTGAAGAAGTAATATACACGAATGTTACTCCAAAATTAGTTCAAGAATTCCTTGGACCAGAAAAGTATTTTCAGGATTTTGCAGAGAAAATTCCCTCAATTGGAGTTGTGCCCGGCCTGGCCTGGACATCAGCCGGCGGTGAAATTCTGTTTATCGAGGCAGCAGCCATGCCCGGCAAAAAAGACCTTAAACTGACAGGTCAGCTTGGCGATGTCATGAAAGAATCCGTGATGACAGCGTTGTCATATTTGAGATCGATTTCGGATCAACTGGGAATCGAGCAATCATATTTCACTACTCATGATTTTCATGTGCATGTACCGGCAGGCGCTACCCCAAAAGACGGACCTTCTGCCGGAGTAACTATGTTCACAGCATTAGCTTCCTTGGCAACCAATACTCCAATCGCTCCTTATATGGCTATGACCGGCGAGATTACGCTGCGCGGCGATGTGCTGCCGATTGGAGGTCTCAAACAAAAAGCATTAGCCGCTTTCAGGGCAGGGATAAAAACAATTCTATTCCCCAAAAAGAATAAGCGGGACTTGATTGAAATTCCTAAGGAGATTACAAACAAGATAACATTCGTGCCAGTAGAGAATATTGATGATATTTTGGAAAACGCGCTGGGGTTGAAATTAAAAAAAGTTGCTTCCAAAGAGAAAAAAATCAAAACAACTTCCAAAAAGCTTAAAAAGAAATCAACAAAAAAGGCGGCTAAGAAAAAACGCTAACCTGCATTTTTCACAAATATTAGCATGTGATGACATGCGCCATAGGCGAATTTTTCTGTTGGAACTGTCGGAAGTAACTTCCGACAGCACAAAAAATGACGAATAAAAGTTTATAAACAATCTAGTTTTAAGTGATAGCCGGTAAATCCTAAACTAACGTACAGCTATTCCTTTTTCTGCTTATCCTGCTTTTTGAGAATCTCAGATAATAATTCCCGTTTTGCCTCTAATCGGATAATCTGAGATTGAAGATGCTGTCGCTTGCTTTCATCTTTAATCTGTTCAAGTTGGTTATTGAGTTCCAAAAGTTCTTTGCCGGTTTTATCATAAGATTCGCGAATATTTTCAATTTTTGCTGCCTGTTCAGCTTTATCGAAAACGATACTTTCCGGTGGCTTGGCGCTGATAGTTTTATCAACTTTACCGCTGACTGCGCTTCTTTTCGGAACATACTGCTTTGTATCGGGATAAGTCCGCGTATTCATCAAAGTCGGGGAGGCTATTTCGATATTAGCCTCGTTAAATATATCTAAAATCATCTCGTTAAGGCGCGACCGGGCAGATATAACCTGCTTGATATCCTCAAGAAATCCTGCCGCGCGGTATGTTGCCGAAAAATCACCAAGTTTAAGAATATAAATGAAAGGGTCCCGTAATTCCGCTTTTTGGGCGGCTTTTAAAAGCAGACTTTCTATTTTCGTTCGGGGGATATCATAGCCAAGCGATACCTGAGCAGTAATAAATGTCCCGGAGGCTCGTACTACTTTCACGGGATTGTTAACAAGGTACAGGTTTGGCAGAGTCATCAAGTCGCTATCCTCGTTTTGAATTTCAATATGGAAAAGCCCTCGTTCGGATACTCGCCCAAAATATTCGCCCACACGAATATAATCACCAGGTTTAAAACTTTGAATAATCCGAAGCATAAAGCCAGCCATTGCATTGCCCAGTATAGTCGTTGATGATAAGGCTATGGCGGCGCTGAGAAGGATACCAAGCAGGCTTAAAAGCTGGCCGCGGGAGCTATCGCTAATCGGCAATGCCATTATAATAACCAGCAAACCGGCAAATACTAATGCCAGCATTATCATCTGGAGATGAAAGCGGCGCCCGGATGATACCGTATAGCGTCTGTTGAGCACATAGTAAGCGGCAAAAAGAAATATAACTACTCCAGCCATAACAGCGGCATTTGGCAAGAATGACAATATATTGTTAATAAAGTTATTCAGCAAATCCATAACAATGATTTCTTAATATAGAAATACTTGATGTGTCAAGTTTTTAGATTATCGATAGTTCCCGAAACACTGCATTTATCGATTGAATGTCCGGCAAGCCAGCCTGTCGAAAACGCCGCCTGCAAATTATAGCCGCCGGTATCGGCATCAATATCGAGCGTCTCGCCGGCAAAATAAAGACCTTTTACCAAACGTGAAGCCATCGTGCGGGGATCAACTTCTCGAGTGCTCACTCCTCCGGCGGTTATAATCGCCTCAGCAAGCGGACGATAGCCGGTTATCTCAAGGCGGAAATCTTTCAGCCAGGTTTTCAATCGCTTTCGTTCGGAAGCCGTAATCTGATTGTTAAGTTTGTCCGGAGCTATGTCCATTAAATTTAAACATACGGGTATCAGCTTGCTGGGAAGCAGTCCCTTAAGAAGCGATTTGAATATTTTCTTTCCATAGGTGTTAATATCACGTATAAGGCGGGCTTCCAGCTTATGCTCATCGAGGGCGGGTTTGAGATCGATAGAGACAGCAACCTTGCCGCCGCGGTTTAGCGCATCGACAACCTGTTTGCTTAATGTCAGGATAATCGGGCCGGAAATGCCAAAATGCGTGAATATCATTTCTCCGAATTCTTCCGCTCGTTTTTTCCTGTCGATAAACACTTTAGCCATTACATTTTTAAGCTGTAGTCCTTGAAGTTTTGGAGCTGTATCACCTGCGGTTTCCAGGGGAATCAAGGCTGGTCTTATTGGCACAATAGTATGTCCGACTGCTTCTGCCAATCGGAAGCCATCTCCTGTCGAACCGGTGCCCGGATATGATGCTCCGCCGGCGGCAATTATCACGGCATCAGCGTTATACTCATGCTTTTTTAAGCGTTTGCTTCCTTTTGTGCTTGTAGACGTTTTTAACGCCTCAACTCCAATTACCTGATTATTCTCTATCAACAATCGTTGTACAGGCGATTTTGTTTGCAGAGCTGCGCCGCACTCGATAGCCCATCGCGTTAAGGCATTAACTATATCATTGGCGTCATCGCTAACCGGAAATACTCGTCCGCCTCGTTCGGTTACAGTTGGAACGCCAAGTTTTTCAAAAAATTCGATAAGCTCAGGTGCGTAAAATCTCGAGAATGCCTGACGGAGAAAATTACCATTGCGCCCGAAACGAGCAATGAATTCGGACTGTTTTGCAATATTGGTAAGATTGCATCGCCCTTTGCCGGTTATACTAAGCTTGCAGCCAGGCGAACCTTTCTTTTCCAAAATAAGCGTTTTAGCTCCGGATAATGCGGACTGTCCGGCGGCCATCAATCCGGCAGCACCGGCTCCGATTACGATTACTCTGTTTTTTATCATAATATGCCGCACTTTATGCTATCGGGCGCTCCTACTCAACAGTATTTGTTCAGCGATGATACGGTGTCAGGTGCAAAGACCTGTCAGCACCTGCAATTATTTACATGCAGATGAATTTGAGGATTTTTTAATGGCAAGTCAACCTTTAAGATATCTATTTAGGAGCGTATAATTATTTCTGCGAAAAGCTATCAGAATTAAATCGCTTTTTTAAATCGCTTGGCAAATATGCAGATTGCAGCGCCTTATTAAAATAAACCATTTGAAAGCGCTTAAATGAAGCCTATAAAGCCAATGAAGTCCATAATAAAGAATTAAAAACATTTTTTATTAATTAATGTTAGTTAACTTTTTAATCTAAAAGACGATACTAATTTTGTAATAACAAAGAAAGGCATCAAACAAAACTTGACACATGTTTAGACTAATAATACAATTAGAAAAGTTGAAAACTAAGTGTAAATATTAAGAGGCAAATATGGCCTTCGGTAAAAAATCAAAACTAGCTGCAGGATTGGATGTAGGCACTAATTCAATTAAGCTGATAAAGCTTAGGAAAAAAGGCGATAGTTACATACTCAAGGCGCTGGCAATCAAAGAGCTTCCTTTGGGTGTTATATCCGATGAAGAAATTAAGGATCGGGATGCTGTAATATTCGATATCCAGAGTTTGGTAGACCAAACAGATCCCAAATTAAAAGAGATTGTTTTATCAATTTCGGGACATGGAGTAATCACCGATAAAATAGTGATTGACAGAAAATCCGGAGCAGAGGCAGAACAGGCGATATTATTTGAGGCGGAACAGCGGTCTCCTTTTGATGTTGAGGATGTTACCTTAGATTATCATATAATCTCAGAGGATGTCGAAACTAACAAGATGGAGGTATTGCTTGTTGCGGCGAGAAATGAATTCTTAAAAAGTTATCTTGATATGATAATCGACGCCGGTTTGAAACCTGTTATAGTAGATACGGATGCTTTTGCTATTTTAAATGCCTATAAAATCAATTACGATATCGACCCCTCGCGAGTTACCGCATTAATCGATATGGGGTTTGATGTAACCAATATGATTTTTCTTAAAGATGGGCTGTATCATTCTACTCGCGATGTCTCAAATGGCGTTAGAATCATTTTTGATGCCATATCGAAAGAGTTTCGCCTTAACCAAGAGTTAACCGCAAAGGCGATTCGCGGAGAGATGGACGGTTCAATCGATCAGGATATGTTTAAGGCCACAATAGTTACCGCATCTGAGGAGCTTGTGGCCGGACTTGAAGTAGCTATATCATATTTTAAAAACTCATCGGGGGCTGAACAGGTAGATTGGATTGTGCTTTCCGGAGGCGGCGCTTTGATTCCGTTTTTGCCGGAAATGCTTCAGGCAAAATTGTCAACCCCGATTGAAATTTGCAATCCATTGCGAAATATCGAATATGACCCGGATATGTTTATTGAATTCCAACCGGAAAAAGTGGCTCCGCTTCTGGCGGTACCGGTAGGGTTAGCGGCAAGGAATATTTAAATGATAGAAATTAATCTTTTACCAAAAATATACCAAAAGAAAAAATTTGGTATAAAACTGGATAAAAACACCCTATACGTAATAGGCGGCGGCATTGGGGTGCTTGTTTTATTATTCGCCTATTCATTAATATTCCAGATAATGCCGGCAAATAGCCTTAGTGAGAAAATCAAAACCGCTCGCATTGAAGCGGCTCAATATGATTCGGAAATCGCTTTGATTAAGGAATTAAAAAGCAAAAAGAACCTGATTCTATCCAGGATTAGCACAATCGAAGTGCTTGATCGCGACCGAGATGCTTGGATAAATGTAATTTCTGATCTTGGTTCTCGGGTGCCAAACTATTTATGGTTAACGGGTTTCGAGCAAGCTTCAGGTGGAACTCAAGAAGGAGAACCTGCAAAAACTACTATTAACGGCAGGTCATTTTCGATAAACAGCCTGGCAACATTCCTTATCAAACTGAAAAAATCTCCTTATCTAAAGAATATTGAAATTTCTACGATTGCATTAGAAGAGGAGATGGATGTTGAATCATATACTTTTACTATTAATTGCGATCTTATGTTAACTGGTTTTGAGGATATGATAGATTCAGAAAAAACCTTAATTGCAGGAAAGCAGGCGGCTGGTTCTGAATTTTAAGCGATACCCATGCAGGCGTCTTTGTGAACCTGCAGGAGGAATATATGGATTTAAGAGACCCTAAAAATCAAATTCTATCTGTAATAGTTGCTGGCTTTATTATTCTATTCTATATCTGGTATTCACAATTCTATTCAGCTTATGAAATTGAATTGAACGAAAAGAAAGCCCAAAATCAACAATTAGAGCAGCAATTATTTTCTGTTAGACAGCAAGCTAAAAGCCTGGATGCATTACAAGAGGAATATAATGAACTACTGAACCGATATGAGAAAGTTAAGCTATGGCTGCCAGAGGTAAAAGAAGATGAGGCTTTCCTGGCTCAGATGCATATAGCCGCCCAACTCGCAAACTCAACTATTATAAGCGTTACGCCGCAGGTAACGGTATCTCATGATTATTATAGCGCTAATTCTTATCTGGTTGAGGTTGAATCAACATATCATAATCTCGGTAGTTTTTATGCTAAGATTGTTAATTTCCCGTTTATAGTAACTATTTCTGATGTGAAATTGAAGAGTATTGAAGAGGGAAAAGGTTTGGATATCGGTAATACGCTAAAACAAAATGACCATACCGTTTCATCAACATTTAAGCTCACATCATACAACTCCAATCAAGGAGGTCAAACGCAATGAGAATATTTATGTGTTTAATCATTGTGTTTATGATATTTTCTACCAGTCAGGCGGAAATATATTTGAAGGATATAAATGTTTCTAAGCATGGTGATTCTGTTTGTGTAGAAATCACAACCTCGAAGCCATGTCTTTATGAACATTTTATGATTAAAAAAGCGCCTGAAAAAATTGTGGTAGATATCCAGGATGTTGTTAATAATTGGCCGCGTAAAAGCTTTGGGAAACTGCCTTTTAAGTCTATCGAAAAAATAAGAACCAGTCAGTTTCAAATAACTCCCAATTTAATAACGCGGGTTGTGCTTGATGTTAATAGACCGATAGGATACAAAGTCGAACAACTGCCGCTGGGTCTCAAAATAACAATACCAGTGATTACAGGTGAACAAGCATTTATACCCTGGAGTGCCAATAAGCAATTACCGGCAATTGCTCAGGCAGTTAAAAAAACTCCGAGCAATAAAACTGCAGCCAAACCGGCAAAAGCAAAAAAGAAAACATCACAAAAAAGGAAATCCGGAATAAAAATTGAGTCATTCCCTAAACGGAAGCTTGTTAAATATAAAGTTGGCAGTCATCGCGACCCATTTAAACCTTTAGTTGGAAACCGCGGAAGTTTAATCGCTGGCGATATGCCAGCTATTGAAAACTTATCATTAGTTGGAGTTTTCGATGAAGAGGCAGGGGAAAAAGCTTTATTTGAAGATACTGAAGGTAATGGCTTTCTTTTCAAGCCCGGCGATAGAGTTCAGAATGGTTATTTAGTTTCCGTACGAAAGAATAAGGCTATTTTCCAGGTAACGGAATATGGATGGACCAGAACCGTAGCCCTTAAACTGCAAATGACTGAGATAAAATAGGAGATTATGTTATGAAAAATATCAGGGTTGTAGCGGCAATTTTATCAGCAGTTTTAGGGATGGGTTTATTCCTGTCCGGAGGCGGTATCCTTCTAAGCCAAGAACCGGACTCGACAGACGCGCTTATTGCTGAAAAACCGCAAATAATTAAAACGATATCTTTGACTAATGCGGACATTAGGTCAGTTATGATGTATTTATCGTCATTTTCTGATGCCAACATCGTGGTTGCCCCTCAAATTGAAGCCGAAATCACGGTAAAATTAAAAAATGTAACTTGGAGACAAGCTCTTGATATTCTCTTGGACACATATGGTCTTGTCGGAGTCGAATCGGATAATTATATCAGAGTTGTTAAAGCTGATGACTATTATGCTGAAAAGAGGGCTTTGGAACAATATAACGCCGAACAGGCAACCTTGAAAAACCTTCGGACGCGAATCATAAAAATCAAATATAATGTCGCCGAAGAGATTACCAAGGCTGTTGTTGGCTTGCTGTCCAAAAGAGGTTCTGTTGCTACTGATGAGAGAACCAATTCGCTGGTGCTCCGCGACCTTCCCGACAACCTCGACAGGATGGAGGAATTGGTTACAGTCCTGGATAAGGAAACAAAACAGGTAAAAATATCAGCCCAACTGCTGGAAATTGAAAGCAGAACTCTTAGAGAAATGGGTTTTGATTTCCAGGCTTTGGATGGCACCGGTATTACCTGGTATGATCCGTATTCTACGGCAGATCCTCCTGAAGTGCTTGATTACTGGCCGCACGGCAATGATCAGATAAATACATCCCAGAATATGGCCACTGATGCAATCGGTGATTTTATATATGCCACCAAAGAAGGCGACTGGGGACTTAAGGCTATGCTAAAAATAGCCGAGTCATCCAATAAAGTCAAAGTCATTGCCCATCCCGAGATAACTACTGTCGATAATGTTGAGGCTTTCATTCAGATGGGACAGAAAATTCCTATCAAACAATTTGATCCCTCAGGCAATACGATTATTACTTTTTATGATGTTGGTGTCCAGCTAAAAGTAACTCCGCATATCACCTCCGAAAACCGGATTTTATTGAAACTGAAACCAGAACGCAGCTCATACCAGTTCGACCCGAATGGCGTTATTATCAATACTCAGAATGCCGAAACTAATGTTGTTGTTGATAATGGCCAAACAACGGTTATCGCCGGATTAACCAAACAGGAAAATTTGAAGCTTCGAGCTGGCATTCCAATCTTGAAAGATATTCCGCTTTTGGGCTATTTATTTAGTTATGATAAAAAAGAAATACAGAGTCAGGATCTGGTAATTTTCGTAACGCCCACTATTATCGATTGAATAATATCTGAATATTAGAATACGTTAAGTCGTCGGGTCGATGTATCCGACGACTTTTTTTGTCCCGGATATCAATATCCTACTGCCTGGCAACCCTAAACAAATGATACGACAGCGCAATAAATATCAGCCCGGCAAATATCATACTGAATATTTCCCCGGATGCAAAACTATCCCAAAAATTACCAAACAAGCCGCGCATTGAATCCAGTAAATATATAGGCTCACCAACGCCGTCTGAGCCGATTTTTATTACCGCTGTCGCCGCCAAAAGTACGCCAACTAAGCCAAAACCGGCTACCAGTCCCGATGAATAGAGCACGCCCTTGTCGGAATCTGATGGCTTTCCATCGGTAAGCTTATCGCGGTAGAAACGCAGCATACCGCCGATAAAAATCGGTGTAGTGGTTTCCAGGGGCAGATAAAGCCCCACTGCTGCCGGTAATGAAGGCACTTTAAAGATTTCAAATATTGCCGCTATCGCCGCGCCTATCCCAACTAATATCCAAGGGATATTCTGATCAATTACGCCCCTAACAACAAAACTCATCAAAGTTGCCTGCGGCGCCGCAAGTTCAGTTTTGCCGTTAAACGGCGATGGCGCCTCGGCAAAGCCATAAGCATTATACAATGCTATCAGCGTAAAACCCAATACTGCCGCTGATGATAACACTCCGATAAACTCCCCGATTTGCTGCTTGCGCGGCGTTGCGCCAATCAGGAAACCGGTTTTTAAATCCTGTGAGGTATCGCCGGATGTGCAAGCCGCCATACACACTACCGCGCCTATGGTCAAGGCTGTTATCTTGGCTCCGGGTCCCGTTAAGCCGAACATGACGAATATTATCGATGTACCCAGCAAGGTGGCAATAGTCATGCCTGATACCGGTGATGATGTCGAACCGACTAAACCGACAATACGAGAAGCTACGGTAACAAAGAAAAATGAAAATATAACCACCAACAAAGAAGATAGCGCCGCCATGCCAAATGTCATGTTCTCCAGACCGATAGCCATAGCTGCTGCCAGGAAGATTATTACAATGATTGATATCCAGAGGACTATTTTTATTGGCAGGTCGCGGTTGGTTCTCTTAATTCCGGATGAATCAGCGCCTTTCATCATCTGCCGAGCGCCAAGCCTGAACGATTCGATAATTGTCGGTATAGCTCTAATAAGCGTGATTATACCGCCGAAAGCGACAGCGCCCGCTCCGATAAACCGTATGAAATAATGCCAAATATCCCAAGCCGGCATTTCGGCAATACTGGAAATGCCGTTGGCTTTTTTTACAGCATCTAAAAAGCTGAGACTATCGCCGAAATATGCCAATAATGGTATCAATAAAAACCAGGAGACAGCGCCCCCCGCAACCATTATTGTCGAAATGCGGCGTTTCAATATATAGCCAACGCCAAGCAGGGCCGGATTTACCTCTAATGAAACTATCATTTTGCGAACAACAACTGTGGGAAATTCGATTGTGCCGGCAAACATATAAAATCCCTTACGGGCTAATTCCACAAGTGCCCCAATTCCCAAACCTACAAATACATACTTGGCTGATGCGCCGCCAATATCCGCCGATTTAATAACCTCGGCGCAGGCTGTGCCCTCCGGATATGGCAGAGTGTTGTGTTCTTTTTTAATAAGATATTGACGCAATGGTATCATAAAAGCGACACCTAAAACTCCTCCAATAGCCGCGATAATAGTAATTGTAATTACCTGCATCCCATAGTCGACATCCCAGCCAAGCATGAACATTGCCGGAATCGTAAATATAACTCCGGCGGCTAATGATTCCCCTGCCGAGCCGATTGTCTGCGCCATGTTCGTTTCCAGAGGACTTCCTTTTTTGACATTAAAAAACTTGTGGATGGCAGAGAATATAGCCACCGACATTACCGAAACGGGAATTGATGCCGAAATAGTCAAGCCGGAAATTAAGCCAACATAGGCATTAGCCCAGGAAAATAGAATGCCCAGGCTGGTTCCGATTATTATCGCTTTCCAGGTAAATTCAGCGGGAGTTTCCGAGTGCTTAATATAGGGTTCAAATTCCTTAGTCTTATCAGCCATAAAACCTCCGTTATTGCTGGGGGATATTAGTGAAGGTAGCCATAGTTTAGTTTATTATTTATTCGGTTGTACAGTCAAGTAAAAATGGAAGTGTTGCTTCGTAAGCGTTAGAATGCAAATCAGTCTTTACAGGCAACAGCCTGACGTTTGCAGCATTATTTCCTTAAAAAAAATGGTTTTTCAAGCTAAAATAAAATATCAAAGAAGCTTCCGAATCTCATATCATAAGCTAAACAGCATAGCCTATTCGCCGATAATATTATTAAGGATAATATTTCCTTTAATGTTATGGATATTGCAACAATAATCGGATTAATAGTTGGCATCAGCGCTGTTATTATCGCCTTCCTTATGGAGGGCGGTCATCTGTCGGCGTTGTTCCATATACCGGCATTGATATTAGTTGTTTTCGGTACAATAGGCGCAGCAACAGTTACGACATCAATAAGGACGGTTTTAAATGTTCCGGCGCTGCTCAGAGTTGCTTTTACTGATCATTCTGAAGATTTAATTGCCTTAATAAATAAAATCGTGTCCTTAGCCGAAAAAGCTCGACGGGAAGGTATTTTAGGTCTTGAGGACAATATCGCCCGCGAGAAAAATCCGGTTTTCAAAAAAGCCGTGCAATTGGTAATCGATGGAACTGAGGCAACGCTTTTCCGCAATATCATCGAGACAGAGATTGCCTATATCAGTCAGCGCCACGGTGCCGGCATCCTGTTTTTCCAAAAGCTGGGCGGTTTTTCTCCAACTCTGGGGATAGTCGGAACGGTGCTTGGCTTGATACATGCTCTTTCACAAATAGAGGATGCCTCAAAAATAGCCGTCGCTATCGCCGGCGCTTTTGTCGCCACCTTATGGGGTATCTCATTGGCTAATCTCTGCTATTTGCCCATTGCGGATAAATTGAGATTTAACCATCAGGAAGAAACCAAGCAGCTCGAATTAATTTTAGAAGGAATGCTCTCGATTCAATCAGGAGAAAATCCGAAATTTATACGAAATAAGCTGCTCTCATATATCACGCCTCAAAAACGAAATGAACTGTAGGTGAGATAATGTTGTTTCAGCGCAATAAAAGCGCCTTTGAGGATAATGAAAACCTCGACCGCTGGCTATTGACCTACGCCGATTTAATCACGCTTCTATTGGCCTTTTTTGTGATTCTATACTCAATGTCGCGAGTTGACGCCGGTAAATTCAATAATATATCAGGAGCGTTAAGCGGCGTTTTTAAAGGCGATGAAGAGTTAGGAAAGAAATTTACCGAACAGTTATCATCAAAACTTGTTGTTAACAAATTATTAAAACGAGGCAATCTGATTGTGCTTAAAGATCAGGTTGATAAAATCTCTCAGCAATTTAAGCTCGGCTCTATTATAAACACAGAAATTCAAACACGAGGATTAGTAATCCATTTAAGCGAATCTGCATTTTACGATCCGGGTAAAGCCGATTTAAAACAGGATGCCAAAAAAATCCTCGATTTATTATCAGTTCAATTGTTAAAAATCCCCAACCATATCAGGGTGGAAGGACATACCGACAACCTGCCAATACATACTGCGCGGTTCCCGTCAAATTGGGAGCTTTCTACAACCAGAGCAACAAACTGCTTGAGATATTTTTTGGAAAAGTATCCTTTCCCGGCGGCAAGAATATCGGCTTTGGGCTATGCCGAATATCGTCCTATCACCAACAACGATACTGCCGAAGGACGAGCTAAAAACCGCCGCGTGGATATCATAATTTTAAATATAGAGGATTCATATATCGAACCGGAAAACCTAACCGGTGAGCCTGTAAATACCTTGCCAGATACAACACTTGATGGCAATTCAGATTCGAATACTAAAACCGCCGGAGCTTAGCATTCAGAATATTTTATAAGCATATCAATATTTTTAAGAACATTTTATATTCCGAAACAGGAAAACATTTCCCCCCTTATAAAAAAAATGAATCGTTTCAACGTGGAACAAAACAGCTAAAGCATTCTAACACACGGTAAAACAACGTGTTAGCAATATTTCTGCTGTATTTTAAACGTTTGGCATGGTCATTGCAATATGATTAGCAGATTAAAGTGTTAATGTTGTCTGAAAATAGCGGAGGATGTCGGCTTTAAATAAGATTAATAATAAAAACAAGCTGAGTAAATTATGATTATTAAAGATCAAATACTAAACAAATCGGGAGTGCCGCTTTTTAAAAACCTGTTGCGGGTTGTTTCCAGTTCTCAGAAACTAACCGCCGCTAATGTCGCTAATGTTTCGCTTCCGGGCTACCAGTCGAAGTCAATTGATTTTAAGCAAGAGATGGCAAAAGCTGTCAGAAAACAAAAAATCACTTTAAATGTTACTAACGAGCGGCATATACCACCGCCGGGTAGAATGAGGTCAATAAAAGTGATAAAGAATATTGATGATACCAATGAATCCGGAGTCAACAATGTTGATATTGACAAAGAAATGGCTCGTCTGGCGGAAAACCAGATTCTGTATACCTACGGTACAAAGGCATTGGCAAAGAAATTTTATACGTTAAAAACAGTAATTAGAGGCAGGAGTTAATCATGACAGGTTTATTCTCAATTATTGATATTAGCGCCTCAGGCTTATCGGCTCAACGGAAAAAATTAAATACCGTGGCGCAAAATATAGCTAATGTCGAAACCACGAAAACTCTGGACGGAACGCCTTATAAAAGAAAAAGAGTAGTCTTTTCTGAAAATCCGCGGAAAGCCAGTTTTATTGATTCATTGCAAAGCTCAATAAAAACTCTGACAAGAACACATCGAAAGCACTTGGCAAGCAGAGATTCCTACAATACCAAAGATGGGGTTATACCTTTTGTGGCTGGAAATGAAAAAGTAGTTGAGCCGGCTAATTTTAAAATTGTTCATGATCCCGGGCATCCCGATGCCGATGAAGAGGGGAATGTTTTAATGCCGGATATTAACATAATTTCAGAGATGGTTGACATGATGTCGGCCTCCCGGGCTTATGAGGCGAATGTTACAGTTGTTCAATCTGCTAAGAATATGGCTAAGGATGCTTTGGATATATAACTGTCAGACATGAAAGCAGCCAATGAAAATAGCTTTGGAGGAATATTTTACCGGCGTTTGAAGTAAGGAGTTTATCATGATGAATATTAATTCAATTGGTATTTATACCGACAAAGGAGTGGTTCAGGGCAGCATTTCTCATGCTGCTAATGGTCGGATAGCTGAATCGGAACAGGGGAATCATCCGGATTATCAAAACCAGGGAAAGTCGAACCAAAAAACGAGATCCCGGGATATGCAGCATCAATTTGCCAAATCTAATTTTGCCAAATCTCATCAGAATGCAAAACAAGGCAAGTCGATAAATAAAACACTATCAAAAGCGGAAAGCAGTCGAATAACAGATTTATTTGGACGGTTTGATATGGATGATTTAAGCCAGGTAAGTCAAGGGTCAGAATCAGAAAACCGTCCCGGACGTATCATTAACATTGTGGTGTAAAGATGACTAAAATTTTACCAGGATATGCAAGACAAGTATTGCCGGATTTTTCTGCTTTAGTCAAGAATGAAAATTCCGAGTATAATGACAAGGAAACGCAGAAACTTGGTTTCCCTCAGGTATTCAAAGAGATGATTAATAACACAAACGAGCTTCAACATTCTGCCGCCGACATCGCCGAACAATTTGCCCTTGGCGAAATTACGGATATTCATGATGTTATGATAGCCGCCGAAGAGGCTGGAGTGGCTTTGGAACTGGTAATGGAAATCAGAAACAAGCTGATTGAGGCTTACCAGGGATTAATGCGGATGCCAGTTTAATTGCTTATGTTAGACACGCTTAAAGAATATTTTGAACAGCTTAAAACTAAGATTGCGCCTTGGTGGTCCGACTTATCCAAAGCTAAGCAGATAATATTTACCGGCTTAGGCGGATTAGCGCTAATAATAATAATTACGCTTCTAAGCCAGGTGGTTAAAATAGATTATCAAGCTCTATATCGCAATCTTGAACCAGCTGAGGCGGGAGAGGTTGTTGATTATTTAGCCAACAACAATATACCCTATCGGTTGTCTCAAGGCGGTACGGCTGTTTATATCCCGGGAAATAAAATTCAAAAAGTCAGGTTGGAACTCGCAGCCTCGGGTTTGCCAAAACAGGGACAGGTAGGCTATGAGATTTTCGATAAAACAAACCTGGGGATGACTGATTTTTTACAAAAGATTAATTTTCGCCGTGCGCTTGAAGGGGAATTGGCAAAAACAATTTCCCAACTCGAGGCGATTAGATCTTCTCGCATTCATCTCGTTATCCCGGAAAAAAGACTTTTTAAAGAAGATGTAAAAGAACCCAGCGCTTCGGTAGTATTGTATCTTAATCGTAATGGTTCATTATCTCAAAAGCAAATAGAGGGTATTATACACCTTATTGCTTCATCTGTAGAGGGGCTTTCGCATGAAAATATAACCGTCCTTGATTCATCGGGCAAATTATTATCAGTCGGTCAAAAACAGGATAGATTAGCAAGATTATCATCAAACCAGCTTGAATTGAAAAAAAATGTAGAGATGTATCTTGAAGATAAAGCGCAATCGATGTTGGATGCTGTTCTTGGTTTCGATAAGTCTATTGTTAGGGTTAGCGCCGATTTGAATTTCAATCAAGTTGAACACACTAAAGAAACTTATGATCCTGATAATCTTTCTGTAAGGTCGGAGGAAATAATGGAGGAAAACCAATCCGAATCAGATTCACAAGTGCCGGAGAAGATAAGAGATTCATCCAATTCCAGGAAAAATACTATCAGAAACTATGAAATTAATAAAACTATTGAACATTTAGTGAATGAAATAGGCAATCTATCCCGATTGCATGTGGCGGTTTCGTTGGATGGCATCTATGAGATGGTTAAGGGGCCGGATGGAAAAATGGTACGCCAGTATAATCCCAGGCCGCAGGAGGAAGTCAGCAAATTAGTATCTTTGGTTAAGGGGGCGGTTGGTTTTTCCGAAAAAAGAAATGATATAATGGAAATCGCTAATATTCCATTTGAAACAATCAAGGATGACTGGAATGAAAAACAGCGTATTCTTCGGGATGATCAAATTAAATTCTGGATAAAAACAGGCTGGCAAATTCTGGCTTTGGCTATTATCGTTTTTATTCTCTGGAAATTCCGCAAAAAATACAGCGAATACAGAGCTAAGCGAATATCGCATAAACGATTCCAGGAAGCCCAGGCTGAAATAAGAAGAAAAGCAGTGGATATTATTCCGAAAATATCTAAAGAACCAAAATTAATTGATCATGTTCGTAAAATAGCGGATGATAATCCCGCTGAAATCGCAAAAGCTATAAAAACAATGTTGGCTGAATAAAATGGCAGATAATGCATTTGAAGATTTAAACGGAGCCCAAAAAGCGGCAATTTTAATCATCGGTTTGGGACAGGAGATTTCAACGAGAGTAATGCAAGAGCTAAGCGATGTCGAACTCGAAAAGATTACTATCGAAATTGCCAACCTCCGAGATGTCTCCTCAAAACTGGAGGAACAGGTTGTCAAAGAAGTTTCTCAATTAATCATGGCTCAGCAGTATATTAATCAGGGCGGCGTTGAGTATGCCAAAAGCCTCCTTGAAACCGCTGTCGGGTCTACCAAAGCGGTCGAAATTTTAAAAAGACTTGAAGGTTCTCTAAAGGCAACCGGTTTTGCCCGCATTAAACATATTGACCCCAAGCAGCTGATTAACTTTATCCAAAACGAGCATCCGCAAACTATTGCTCTAATTTTAGCCCAGCTTGCTCATGGCCAAGCTGCCCAGATACTTGCAGATTTAGACCCCGAACTTCAGGCTGAAGTATCAATGAGAATGGCTACGATGGAAAAAATCTCGCCGGAGATTATAAGCGAATTAGAAGGCGTTCTTGAGGGACAATTCGAAGAAGTCGGCAGCCGCGACCTGTCAATATCAGGCGGAACTAAAACTGTAGCCGAAATCCTTAACCTTATTGAGTCATCAACCGAGAAAGCTATTCTCGAAACCATGGAAGCCGAAGACCCGGAATTAGCCGCCGAAATTAAAAATCTGATGTTTGTATTTGAAGATATGGTCGTTCTCGATGACCGTTCAATACAAAGAGTATTGAAAGATGTGGAAACTAAAGACCTTGCAGTTGCGCTTAAAGCCGCCAGCGATGAAGTTAAGGAAAAAGTATTCAAGAATGTATCCGAAAGAGTTGGCGGAATGATTCAGGAGGAAATCGAATTCATGGGACCGATGAGGCTTTCCGATGTGGAATTGGCTCAGCAGAGAATCGTTGAAGTAATCAGAAGGCTTCAGGATGAAGGACAAATTATTATCGCCGGACGCGGAGGCAAGGAAGAACTTGTTGTATAGTAAATTAATAAAAAGATATAAGTACAATACCTCGAAGGAACAGAAAGTTGTTAAAAAGCAACAAATACTGAAAAGGACAATGCTTGAACATGACATATTACATGAGTCGCCTGAAATCACATTTCGCAACGTGTTGAAAAAAGGACAATTTCAGGAGTTGGATTTATCCTTATTCAATTCTAATAAAACGGATAGTCAAAAAAAAAAGGCCGATGCGAAATCATCTTCCCCCAATAAACTTAATGAAACTAAAGCCCGAACTTCTGTCGGCGCATTAAAAAAAGATTCCCCCAAAAATAATTCGACTAACGTGCAGGCGAGCAGTTTGAATATTGGTGACAGTAAAGCCAATTTAAATAATGCTAATCGCCGCTCCATAGAAGACGTTTTAAAAAAGGAACATGAAGCTCGCCTAAAAAAGGAAACCGAAAAATCATATAAAATAGGTTTTAGGGATGGCCATAAGAATGGTTTGGATGAAGCTGGCTCGAAGACAGACCAAATCAATCGGGTTTTGAATACTATTACAGAAGAGCTTAATGAAAAAAGTCAGAATTTCTTTAATGAAGTTGAAGATATAGTAATGGATTTATCGGTTCATCTCGCTAAGAAAATTATCTTTGGGGCGGTGGATATGGTCCCGGATATTGTTAAGGCGAATGTTGAGAACTGCGTTAAACTTTTAGCTGGAGCAGGCCAGGTTATTATAAAAATTAATCCCGCAGATTATGATATAATAAAAGAATATATACCCGGTTTAGACCAGAAACATGAAGGGAAATTCTCCTTTGTTATTGAACCCGACAATAGTATAACTCGCGGCGGCTGTCTTATTGAACTTAATGGTTCTGTAGTTGACGGTCGTATTGAGACCCAGTTCGAGAAATTAAAACAACATATGGAAATGCTTGTATAATGTTAGCTGTTGGTGAAAAAGCGGCAAAGATCAAAGGAATATTAGATTCAGTTCAATTTGTCAGCCAAAAAGGTGTGGTTAAGCGTGTTGTAGGCATTGTAATCGAGGCGACCGGACCCGCTCTTAAAGTAGGCGATCAGGTTTCGGTTGATACTCCCAACGGCGCTATACCCGGAGAGGTTGTAGGTTTTAGGGATGGCAGCATCTATTTGATGCCTTTGGGAGAAATGACAGGCATAGGTCCCGGAGCTGTTGTAACCGCAAGCGGCAAAACTTTGACCGTCCAGGTCGGTACTGAACTGCTTGGCCGGGTTGTTGACGGGCTTGGCAGACCTATAGACAACGGGCCGCCTTTTCTGTGCCGGGAAAACAGACCACTGAACGCTTCTGCGCCCCATCCTCTTGAAAGACAGAGAATCACCAAACCATTAACGACTGGTATCAGAGCTATCGATAGTTTTCTTACAATGGGACAGGGGCAGAGAATCGGCATATTTGCCGGTTCGGGAGTCGGTAAAAGCGTGCTTTTAGGGATGATTGCCAGGTCTACATCCGCTGATGTTAATGTCATTGGTCTGGTTGGGGAAAGAGGCAGAGAAGTGAGAGATTTCATCGAAAAAGACCTTGGCGAAGAAGGTCTTAAAAAATCCGTAATCGTTGCGGTAACCTCGGATGAATCCCCCCTGCTTCGAATTAAAGGACTTATGGTGGCAACAACAATCGCCGAATACTTCCGTGATCAGGGAAATAATGTAGCTTTAATGGTAGATTCATTAACAAGAGTAGCTATGGGACAGCGCGAGATAGGTCTTTCTATCGGCGAACCGCCAACAACAAGAGGCTATACACCGTCGGTATTTTCCTTGTTCCCAAAACTTCTGGAGCGGGCAGGACAATCAAAAAACGGAAATATCACCGCTTTTTATACCGTGCTGGTCGAGGGCGATGATTTATCCGAACCGATAAGCGATATAACAAGGTCAATCCTCGATGGACATATTGTTCTTTCACGCAACCTGGCATCTAAATTCCACTACCCGGCAATTGATGTGCTGGAATCTATTAGCAGGCTTATGCCAGATGTTTGCGATAAGGAACATCTTGAGATCGCCAGCAAATGCAGAACCATACTAGCTGATTATCGAGATGCAGAGGATTTAATCAACATTGGCGCTTATGTCAAAGGCTCATCCGCAAAAATCGATTATACTATTGAAAGAATAGATGCTCTCAACGAGTTTTTAAATCAGTCAGTTGGAGAAAAAAGCGATTTCGAACAATCGCTTAACAGACTCCGGCAAATTTTAATAGGTCCTCAGGATAATGAAAAAGTTTAATTTCAGGCTGGAAAAAATCAGAAAATATAAAGAACAACTCGAGCAAAATAAAAAATTGAAATTAGCTTCCGAGCAAGCCCGTCATCTTGTTGAACAAAACAAATTGTCGGATATAATTTATACTAAAGGCAAATACTATCTAATGTATGGCATACGTAAACCCGGAAAGATTAATATTTATAATCTGCTTGTTGCTAAAAGATACATTGATAAACTCAGCCAGGATATAGTTGTTCAAACAGAGGTAGTAACTTCTGTTGAAAAAAATGTTTCCAAAGCCCAACAGGAACTTTTAAACGCTTCACGTGAAAAGAAGAAATATGAGAAGCTAAAAGAGAAACATCTTCAAAACTTTAATAAAGATATGCTGCGTTTGGAAACCAGGGAATTGGATGAGTTCGGCAGCAGGGACAACAGAACAAAACAGCTGATTTAACAGCAAACAGAAATTACGCCCGGATTGCATTTGAATTATTTTATAGCCCCCAGGATAATCCGTCTTAAGCGGATAACATCCTGAGGGTAATACAATCTACTATTTTTGCTTAGGCGGTTTGACCGCTTTTTTATCAATTTCGCAGGGAATAATCATAATATCGAGTTTTCCAGGTTTAAGTACTGATATATTTGCGGGTATGCTTGCCGGCGGAACATCCGGACACCAACGCAAAGTGTCGCTTTGACCCTTAAAATATCTTATCATATAAGTAATATCAGAACCCAAAAAACTGCAGCTGGCGTTAACATCACAGGCAGCATAGAGCCATGATTCATCGGGAAGCTGACAGCTATCCGGCGGCGTATTGCCGGTACCCCTGAAATAGTTGACTCCATAAATCACATCGGAGGCAATAACTATGCCATCGCCGTTTATATCGCCCGGCAAATAATCACAGCTCGAAGGAATAATTACATGCAGAGCCGCTTCAATCTCGATAATACTGTCAACTGGATCATTAGAAACAACAGTAATTGTGCCCGTATAATCGCCTTCGATTAATCCCGATGCGTTCACGGTAATATTAATCGTATCAGGAGCTTCACCCTCAGCAGCCGCGCCGTTATCGGGATTCTCGGAAAGCCATGATCTGTTATCGGTGATACTGTATGTAAGCGTGCCGCTGCCGTTGTTGCCTATGGTTATCTCAACAGCAGTAACACTATCCTCATAAATAGTCTCTTCGATTGAATCCACGCTTATATCGATGACCGGTACGGTTTCAATCTCGACAGTTAGATTAACAGGTATGTCGATTTCCGGCTGAGCCGGGTCATTCGAGCTAACGGTTATTGTGTCGGAATAGCTGCCCTCATCAAGAGCCGCCGCATCTAAGGTTATGGTTATCGTATCAGTCATTGAGGGAGATACCCTGCCGCTGTCGGGAGATTCTGAAATCCAGTCGCTGTTATCGCTGAGATTATAATCCAAATCTGCCGTGCCGACATTGATAATGATAAGCTCAATATCAGTTGATTGACCGACATATACGGTATCATCGATTTCGAAAAGACTAAGGTCTATTATAGGTCCCGGTTCACCGCCAACCGTTAAGGTTACGGGAATATCAACATCAGGTTCGGCAGGGTCGTTGCTCATTAAATTAATATTGCCGGTATAAACGCCAACATCAAGCTCGGAAGCATCAAAAGTAACGGTTGCATTATAGTATTCATGCGGCGGAACTGTCCCGATTTCCGGGTAAACAGACAGCCAGATCGGGTCAGCGGATATTTCTACTGCCAGGTTGTTGTGAACATAAGCGGCATTATAGACAACCTCAAGACCAATTGTCGAGTTTTCATTTTGGATACCCAGAGTCGTCGAGTTATCGGGAGAGTTAATATCCTGATACTGGAAAATTATTTTACCGCCGCTTAAAAGAATTATCTGGAATGAATACGGACCGCCGGAACTGTAATGAGGGACATCTACCCATGAGATAACAAGGCTGTCGCTGTTGTTCGTGTAGTAATAAGCCGAACCGCCATTTCTGAAATCAAGATCATCCCAGAACGGCGCAATTATATTGTATGGTTCGCTATTGGAGGGAATTGAAAGATTAGTACAGGATGTATATATGGAGGTGAAAGATATAAAACCATTGGTAGAAAATCTGAATGAGTTAAAATTATTGCCGTAGAAATTGAAATTAAATCCGAACGAGAACGGACCAACGTTAGTGTCATCGCCAATACCTGTAATCTGTGTTCCTGTTGATGTTATATCAACCCATGAATATACCGGACCGCTCGGTTCATCAGAATCAATCCAGCAATAGCCGTAATCATCAGGACCGCCGTGGTCGGTAATTAAAGGCGGATAGTATGGTTCTCTTTTTGCGCCTTTCTTATCGCTGAGCGGGTGATAACCGAGAAGTTCTGTTTTTTGCGGAGATATAGCTGCCGGTAAAGTTTGACCGTTAACAAGAGTAAGAAGGCTGTAAATTTCGGTAGATAAGTTGTAGCTTAAGGAACCATCGCCATCATTTGTTAATGTCAGGTTGCTGTTCTGGGTATTTCCCGGTTGTATAAGGATATTATACGATGACGGATTGTATGACATATCCGGCGGCACCGGAGGCTGTGCGCCTACCACAACGACATCATCAATATACCAGCCTGCTCTCGCAACAGAGCCGTCCGTGCCGAATCTCCAGCGGAATATAACATTTTGATTATAGCAGCTTGAGATATCGAATACGGCATGTATCCAACCATTGCTTGAGTTAGTATAACCCGGCTCTAAATAACCAAATGCCGAAATATCAGGATCGGGATAACCGCCATCCGGTGTTAGCAATGTCCAGTTTGCGCCGCCATTAGTAGAGATAGAAACATTGCCCCCATCATAACTGTTTTCGATATCATACCAATGATAGAATTCCAATCTTGCGTTAGGGTCAGAAATGAAATGTTCCGAGCTTGTTAAGTAATCATCAACATTATTTGGATATGTCCCCCCAAGAACAGTGCCCCAGACTTTCGCCCCCGACCAGGCGCTGGCTGGTCCGTATGTGGGTTCGCCCCATTCCCAGACGCCGCTTCCCGAATAACCGCCATTGTTTGCTTCAAATGATTCAGCCGGCCAAAGTGTAAAATCTAAAATGTTAGTCTGGCCATCCTGAACAAATATTGAATCTAACCCATGGCTGCAGCCGATTGCTTTAACCTGCACATCATAGGTGCTTCCCGATGGAATTGACGGGAATTGATAATAGCCATTGACATCTGTTGTTTCCGGCGGAACAGGCGTATTGAGTATTGTAATCTCGGCATTAGGTATTGAGTCGCCGACAACAGAGGTAACCGTTCCCTCCAGAACCGCCGTTGGAGCTAAGGCAAGGGAGAAATCCTGTGATACTGTATCATCAAGAGCTGCATAAACAGACTGCTGTTGGGGAAGGTATCCGAAATAGGACGCTTCCAACATGAAAGTCGTATCTGCAGGCAAGCCGATAAAATAATAGCCTGATGCATTAGCGTTTGTTTCAACCTGCATGTCAACAACGCTGACTTTTCCGGGAATAGGCGCAGAAGTGCCGGCATCGGTGATATAACCATCAACAAAACCAAAACCCTGCGCAAAAAGTACCGCCTGGTAAAGATTAATAAGGCCATGCCCGAACGTGTTCTCCTCGCCATCAGGAGATGCAAGCGGCAAATCTACTGCTGTAGCCATCAGAATTTCTTTTATTGTATTAGCATCAAGGTTGGGGTTTGCCTGACGGATAACCGCAACCGCGCCGGTAACATGAGGCGATGCCATAGAGGTACCGCTTTTCGTGCCATAACCGCCGCCCGGGATAGAGCTTCGAATATCACTCCCCGGAGCGACGACTTCCGGTTTGATAGCCAAATCGCCGCTGGCGCATTCTGTCGGACCCAGAGCCGAGAAATAAGATATTGGATATGAAGGATCATTGGCATCGATAGAACCAACCGAAAAACAGTTATAATATGTCGTTGCCCTATCGGCTGGCGAGCGCAGTCCGTTTGAACTTTCATTGCCGGCGGAAAAAATAACCACCGTACCGGCAGCCTCGCAATTATCGATAGCGACCCAGAAAGTCGTATCGCAATCAGGATAGCCGATGCCATCAGGGATGCCCCATGAGTTGCCGCAGGCATCGGGGTTGTCTTGGGTTAACGGGTCGCCGTCAGGGTCGGCAATCCATTGAAAAGATAAAAGGATATCGGATATTGTCCTCTCAATAGTACTTCTATCTACTGGAGCAGCGGCAATCCAGGTAGCGTCAATCGCCACGCCGATAGTATCGCCGGCGGCTGAACGGCCGCAGATTGTGCCCATCGTATGAGTGCCATGCGTGCCTGAATCTTGAGGAAAATCCCAGTTAGTATCATACGGGTCATACCAGCTTTCGTCAACGTCGCCGTCATCATCAACATCGCCGCGAAAACGGTCTGCCAGCGCCGGATGAGTACCGTCAACGCCGGTATCAAGATTAGAAACTACGCGGCCAAGTCCGGTATAGCCAAGCGCCCACGTTTCCGGAGCATGAATAGCGATTAATCCCTGCTCAATGCCCTTAGCGAGAATATCAGGCTCTGCCGGTTTAGGGTTTTCTATCGGCTCAATAAGCTCGACAGCAAAATCGATGGTTATTTTACCAACCTCATCCATCATAGCAAGCGTATTAATAGACTTGGCGGTTCCCTCAAAAAATATCATATTAGCCAGCCACAAGGCTTTGACATTTTTTATCTCGCCTCTGGCAGACAGGTCGTCTATCATTGCCAAAACCGACGGCTGAGTTTGAGTGGCTTTCTCCTGAAGCGTAGTAATAACCTGATAATTTCTGTGAGCTAAGGTTGCCTTTTCTAAGATTAATTGATGGTCTATTTCATAGATATTAGCCTGGTCAGCCATAACTAATATCACTTTGTGAGTCCCCTCCGGATTTGTGTTTTCAATTTGTGCTTGAAGCTGCGGGCTTATTGACCCAGCCATAACAAGTGCTGGAATACAAAGCAACATACAGCCTATCACTGCTGCTCGAAATAACTTCATAATACTCTCTTTCTTTGAAGGATTATCAATGATTTATCGTACAATTTCCATTTTTCAAGTTAATGACAAACGCCTGAATATATAGTAGCTAAATAATATTGAAAATTTACTATAAAATCAAGTTAAATATGGCTTAAGGCTGTCAAAGGTTAAAACCCCGGTTATTAAAAGTCGGGCTTTTTAGCAGCTTTCGTTTAAAGGAAAATTATGCTCATAAGCTCAGGAAATATTTTCTTAATATAAACATCAGATGATTTGCAAAAGACCTTTTTGCTGCATGTAATTAATTGAACTGCAACATGTTGTTATAAATTAAGTTCTCCGGCATGCTCATTGCTTTGTTATAAGGCGGGAAAGTATATGAGTATTGTTTTTAAAATATTCGGTTATCTGGCAGCAGTTGTATTTGGTCTGGCGGTTTATATGGTAGTCTTTTTAGCCGCCCTTGGCTTAAAGCCGGATATTAGTATGGCATACGCCAAATACAAGTTAACTCATCTAAAAGAAAGCGCTGCAGACATTAGTTATGATGACTTATTCACTGCTGAAGAGCGGGAAGCTATAATGCCTTATTATGTGAAAGAAGAAATAGCATCTGCAAGACTGAAAATTGATGTCGAGCGTGATGAGATGCAAAGCCAAATAGACTCGCTGGCGGCAGAGAGAATCAAGCTTGAAAACCTGAAAAGAGAAATTGAATTGCTAATTGAGAAAAAAACAAGGGTTGAAGATAAGAAAATGACTGAGCTGGCACAGCTTTATGATAAAATGGATTTAAAAAGAGTAGCTGAAGTTTTACATCAAATGGACGATTCTCTTATTGTAGAGATATTACCCAGAATGAAGTCTGCTAACGCCAGTCAGGTATTAGAATATATGTCGCCGGTAAAATCGGCTGAGATATCTCAATTGCTGTTGGAGGGAAAAATAAAATGAATCAGATATTGTTTGATATAACAGCTCTGACAGATTTCTTCATAGATCAAAATGAAATACCGGTTATCCAAAATACCGGCGCCAATTCAGATTTTAAAAATATCCTGACAACATCGATTATTAATGATAAAATCAGGCAGGAATGCCAAAATAAAACTGATATTGATCTTGTTTATTCTATTTTAAGCAATATTCCCGCTATTGTAATTAATACAGATATAATCCCCAATCTGTCATTCAATAAGTATCTAACGAATGAAAATCTTATTGGTGATACCCTCGTTCAAGCTAACCGGGAATCAATATGTTATCCTCAGATAGAAACGCTTACGCCTGAATCAATGGCTGTTTGCGATTTAAAAAGCCTTATTGAAGCTCAGGCAATTCCACTGACATTAAACCTTAATAGAGTTAATGCTGATGTTGTTGACTGGGCAGACCCGCATAAGTTTCAGAATGTTATAAGTACTGAGACTAAAGGTGTTCAGAATGATCTATTCGGCGGTCAATCTAAGGGAAATGTATTGCCTGATAATGCGCTGCTAATGGATGATTCAAAGAGCAATGCTATTAAGCCGGACCTGGTTCAAACTGCAAATTCCGGTTATATGACGGAAGGCAAAGCCCAGTATTCAAAAATAATTTTCACTGTCGATCAGATTTTTGATAATTCGCAGGATGAAGTTCCGGTGAAAGTTCTTGATGACAGCAATAGTGTTTCCGACATGAAGATTGCCGTATCAAAGTTAATAGAGTTGGTGAAGAATTATCCCGATAAAATCATCGTCGAGGTTAAAACTACTCCGGCAGATACCCGGTTGATGGCTGATGTTGGCGTTATAAATACACCGCAAACAATAATGCCGGCTGCTTCTGATGTTCATACTGAAGCCGGATTCGCAAAACCACCATCAGAGAAATTTGTTATTTTTAATTTGAATTCTCTTTTATCACATGATGGTTCTGAGAAAATCAATGTTGTGCAAAAAACACTAAGCGATAGTCCGCAAGCTTACGTTAACTCAAAAAATCAACATCCCTATTTGCCCGAAACCAGATTTATTACAAATATAAATCATGAAATAAAATTTGTTCCAAGTATTAATTCTTCCTCTACGGTTGAAATCGCCGCTAATGAACAGCCGGCAATGAATCAAAAACAGGAAATGCTTTCGTCTGTTAGCAATTCACCGCCCGAAAATGTTAAATCGAATAATCAGGAAACTGCAGTCAAGCAAACATCGCAGGAACATTTAACAGAAAAGGATGACAACTTGAAAAACATAAATGATCTCGATTTAAAACGTAAGGATAATCGACAAGCCGCAAGTTTTAGCAGAGATAATGTAAATAAATTAACCGATAGTAATAGTACTAAAAATAATCAGGATGCAAAAACCTTAACGACATCCGAGCATAGCTCATCAACAAATAAAGTTCCAATACAACCGTCTCAAGCGGATACTATACAAACGCAATCGTCTCAAACTCAGGATACTCAACAACAGGCATCACAATTACAATCAGCGCATAGGTCAAGTATTCAACCCAGTATTCAGCCGGATGCTCCTGCTGCCGAGAGTCGTATTTCTGCGAGGCAAGCTGATACAACTGAAAATATAATCAACCAGATAAAATCAAAGATGGTTGTTGCTCATGATAATACTCGCATGACCATACAACTTAAACCGGAAAGTCTGGGCAAAATATTAATTGATTTCAAGTATAATGGGCATAAGCTGGAGGTTTTATTCAGGGTTGATAATCTCGATGTAAAACAGGCGCTCGATTTAGAGATGCCGAAACTAAAAGCCGATTGGAAAATTGACGATTTCCGCGTGGCGATGAATAATAGCGAACAACAACCTAATCTAAGCGAAAACAATCAGCGTTCATCCGGAATGGCTAATCAGAAATCATCATCCGGTAATAATTCGGTCAATAATGTTATAAATGCAGATAACGATGTATTGCCAATTGAGCGCAATAGCAGAAATCCTGCTAATGTGTATGGCGGTGTAATAGATATAGTAGCTTAAGAAAGGAGGTGAATAATGACTTATATTTCAGATTTGCAATTCTATAACCCTCTTTATGATGGGTACGATGCTTCAACCAGCAGAGATCTTGCCAAGGATGATTTCCTTCAGCTTTTGGTAACACAGCTTAAATACCAGGACCCGCTTGAACCGATGAAGGATCAAGAATTTGTGGCTCAGCTGGCTCAATTTTCCCAACTTGAACAGTTGGAAAACATGAGCGAATCCCTGGATGTGAGTACTCAGGTCGACTATTTAATGGGTCAAACTATTGCCAATACAATGGCTACGACGCTTATCGGGAAAACAGTGGTTGCCGAGGGTTGTGACTTCACATTAACGCCGGGTGAGGATACTAATCTGGGCTACCATCTGGGCACAGATGCCGCCAATGTTGATATCAATATATACAACGAGGGCGGAGCATTGGTCAGAACTGTCCATTTGGATGATGTTAGCGAAGGCAATAACACGTTTGCCTGGGATGGCCGGGATGATAACGATAGTCCGCTTGGTCCGGGTCTATATTCCTATGAAGTGTCGGGTACAACAACAGCCGGCGAAACAGTAACGACTCAAAAGCGCGTTATCGGTATGGTCAACTCGGTCAAGTATATTGATGGTAAGGCGTATTTATTTGTTGGCGGCGGTTTTCAAGTAGATATATCAACTATTATTGAAATCGAACAATCGGATAATCCGATGTCAAATTATGAAGGTTAATCAATGACTATGGAAGGAGGTGAAAAGATGACTGTACAAGGCGTTGGTAAAAGCTCGGCAGTCCGATCGGATGATCAAATCAGGCCAGGTTATAATGTGCCTGACGAATCGGGGGATTTTAAAAAGACTTTGTCGGAGGTTTTGTCAAATAAGACCAATTTGAAGTTTTCCAATCATGCTATCGACAGGTTGTCGGATAGAGGTGTTTATATCGACAACAACACTGTCGACCGGCTGGATAAAGCGATTACAGCTGCCGGAAAGAAAGGTGCAGACCAATCGCTGGTTTTGCTGGATGAGATGGCTTATTTAGTATCAGTAAAGAATAAAACCATCATCACGGCAATGGAAACAAAAAACATGAAAGAAGGCGTAATCACAAAAATCGATAGCGCTATAATAGGTTAATTTCAAACAGAGCTGGACCCCATAAGGGGAGGCTCTTGATTCGGCCTGATTGGTCGAACCAGAGAAGGAGAATTTTGTTATGATGGCATCACTTTTTGCCGGTGTGTCCGGTTTGAGAAACCATCAGGTTAAAATGAATGTAGTTGGCGATAACATCGCCAATGTAAATACAATCGGATTTAAGCTTGGAAGAGTTACGTTCCAGGAAGCGTTAGTCCAAACTCTTAAGGGAGCAACAAGACCTACGACTACGGCAGGTGGTTCTAATCCCCTGCAATTAGGTTTGGGCATGTCTTTATCGACAATCGATAATATTTTTCAACAGGGCGGCTTGGAATCTACCGGTCAGGTAACAGATTTGGCGATACAGGGAAGCGGTTTCTTTGTTCTCTCTGACGGCCAGCAGGAATATTATACCCGCGCCGGTAATTTCAGTTTCGATTCCGAATCAAATATGATAAACCCCTCCAATGGATTCATCCTTCAGGGGAAAATGGCTGATGCCACCGGTGTAATTCCCGCCAGCACGCCAGTCGGAAATATAGTAATGCCGTTTGGCCAGCAGGATCCAGCCAGCGCCACAACAGAAATCGGATTGGTGGCAAATCTCGATGCTATGGCTACCGATTCGGAAGCCTCGCTGACAACAGCCGGCGCTACTAATATAACAACCGTATCCGGCGAAGCTATTAACGGCTCCGGCGGTATCCATTCAATTCAGATAACAGGCAATAATGCCTCTTTTTCGCAGCTTTCAGGTGTGCATGCCAAAGAGCTTGACGATCTTGGGGCAGGCGATGTTACTACAGCTGATAATTTGGATGGCGCGGGAGTGCTTGCTCCCGGAACAAATTATTTCTATACAGTAGTAGCTGTTAATGGCATAGGCCAATCGACGGGAGTTGAATTCAGTCACACTCTGGGCGCTGGGCAGGATTCGATTGTTCTTGACTGGTCCGGTTATCCCGATTTGGCTGATGCCGACCAAGTCTTTATTTACAGGTCTACTACCTCCGGCGATTACACCGGCGGCAATGACGGTTTGATTGCTATTGAAAATGTAGGCGCTCCGGATACATTCACGGACTTGGGAACGGCGCCGCTGTCCAATACCAATCCGCCAACTATCAATTCCACGTTAAGTCTTACCGGCAGCGAACTGCTGTCCGCTCTTGGCATAACAGATGTATCCGATTTCCAGATAAGCGTTGATAATGGAAGCTTTACTACAATCACAGGCTTAACAACCGCGTCAACCGTTGATGATTTAATCGCAGCGATTAATTCAAATGCGCCCGGCGTTACTGCCTCAATCCAAAATGGTCAGATTGAGTTAAAGCGCGATTATGCCGGTGCTGGCGGCACCTATAATGTTGTAGTGCAGGATGAAGCGGCTTCCGGCTGTGATGTATGCTTGCAGTTATTCGGAAATGCAACCTTCACTGTTAATAACGGAATCGGCGCAACGCTTATGGCTACCGATACGTTTACGCCGAATGTTACAGGCGTAGCTCTGACTCCGGAAACGCTTGGATTAATAACTGATTCTACCACAGGCATTGTTACCGGCATTGAAGGTTTAGCCGGCGGCGGTATTACAGTTGGAGCTAATCAGAATGGTTTAGCTGCTGGAACTGCCGTAATTGAAACCGAAGATACCCAGCATGCCACCAGTATTACAACCTATGATTCCCAGGGCGGCAAGCATACGGTTACTATTCAGTTTACAAAAAGCTATCTTGAAAACGAATGGAGTTGGGAAGCTTTAGTTGGCGGACAGGAGATTATTCGATCGGGCGGTTCGGGAATGGTTAATTTCAACTCGGATGGTTCCTTGGCCTCGTTTACTTTTGACGGCACCGCTAATTCTCTTATTATCGACCCAAACAACGGCGCCCAGCAGATGGATATTGATTTGACGACCGGCACACCTGCCGGTTTCGATGGTTTGACCAGTTTCTCCGCTCAATCCACAGCCGCCGCGCGTTCCCAAGATGGTTACGGACTCGGCGTATTATCGAATATTTCAATCGATGCCGCCGGCAACATTTCAGGCTTGTTTACTAATGGCGTCTCAAGGCTTCTGGCGCAAATATATATCGCCGAATTCAACAATCCCGGCGGCTTATTGAAAGCTGGCCGAAATCAGTATTCATCATCGGCTAATTCAGGCGATGCGATTATCACCAGAGCCGATGTATCTGCCTCGACTACTATTACATCAGGAGCCTTAGAGATTTCTAATGTCGATATGGCGCAGGAATTTACAAACATGATTGTAGCTCAGAGAGGATTTCAGGCTAATGCCAGGGTGATTACAACATCCGATGAGATGCTGAACGAACTGGTTAATATCAAACGATAGACCGATAATTATAGGGGGAGGATAGCCTCCCCCTATTATAAGGTGATGTTATGATTAAAGCGACAAGGCTAAACGATTCGGAACTGGTGATTAATGCCGATATGATTGAATTTATCGAATCGATTCCCGATACAATCATTAGCCTGACAACTGGGAAAAAGATCATGGTTAAAGAAACAGTCGATGAATTAATCGAAAAAGTTGAAAGCTATAAAAGAAGAATACATCAGTTAGAAATCAATAACAATGCGAGGTAAGCATGGCTGAAGTTGAGGAAATTGAAGTTCCGGAATTAGAACCGTCCGTGAAGAAAAAGTCAGCCGGGAAATCTGGCAAGAAGAAAAGCGGTTTGCCAATTAATCTTATTATCATATTCGCAGCGCAATTATTACTGGCTTTTGCCGGGTTTTACTTTGTTAGCAATTTTATTCAACCCGACCCGGCGCTGCAAAAGGTTCTAGTGGAATATGGTAAACAGGAAGAAATAATAAAAAGCGAAACTTCTGAAACAACCGAAGGAGTAAAAGAAGGTCCCAAAGAAATCTATTTGTTGGAGGATATAATTGTCAATCCCGCCGGTACGCGGGGAAGCCGTTATCTATCCATCTCGGTTGGTATCGAAATGAACGCTGCCGAAGAAGAAGAGGGTGGCGGCGGACACGGCGGTGGCGGTGAAAAAAGCACTCCGCTTGACAAGAAAAAACTGCAACTGAAAGATGCACTGATAAATATCCTGTCGGCGAAAACAATAGTACAACTAACATCTGTAGAGGAAAAAGAACTAATCAGAAACGAAATACTGGAAAAATTCGGAGAGATTTTAGACCCTCTTCCTGTTTATCAAATCTATTTCGTTGATTTTGTTTTGCAGTAATAATTATGGCTAAGATTTTATCACAAAATGAGATTGATGCTTTATTAAATCAGGTCTCCGCAAGCGATGAAAAAACGTCGGCAGCGGATAGTCTTGAATTATCTGAGATGTCACGCAAAGCAATTGCCTATGATTTCAAACACCCCAATCGCGTCTCGAAAGATCAGATGAGAACATTAGAATCACTGCATTCTAACTTCGCCGGACACTTCGGGTCGGCCCTTTCGGGTATAACTCGATCAGTAATAGATATCGATCTTTTATCTGTTGATCAGATTACCTACTCAGAATTTATCATGTCTCTGGTTTCACCATCCTGCACTTACGTGTTTTCATTAGCGCCGCTTGAAGGTGGAGGAATTCTTGACTTCAATCCCTCGGTAGTGTTCTCGTTCGTAGATAGAATGTTTGGCGGATTGGGAAAATCTCTATCTACCGAAAGAGAACTCACGGGTATCGAGAAAGCGTTAATGACCAAAATTTCGAATAGAGGATTTAAGGAACTTGAAAAAGCATGGGCGCATATTCAATCCCTGCAAATCAAGATGTCGGCTCTTGAATCAAACCCGCAATTTATTCAAATTGTGCCCCCTGGCGAAACAGTAATTGTCATCTCGCTTCAGATGAAAATGCAGGCAACTTCCGGTATTATGACCATTTGTTATCCCTATCTTACTTTAGAAAGCATTGTCGGCAAACTTTCTGCTCAAAATTGGATCGACAAGAATAAAAAAATGATGGGTGAGGATGACAGCAACCTAAATAAAAAACGACTGGCGCCGGTTACGACTGATATTAAAGCAATACTCGGCAATTCATCTGTCTCTATTCGAGATCTTCTAAGTCTCGAAGAGGGCGATGTTTTGAGAATCAATAAGCATGCAAAAAGCAGCATTGACATTTATATTGGTGATAAAATAAAATTTCAGGGGAAACCGGGAAAAGCTGGAAAACAAATGGCAGTAAAAATTAATAGTGTTTTTTGAGGTATTATTATGGATGAGGAAAAACAAATTCCATTAGATGATGATTCTGAAACTAAGCCGGCTGATATGTCATCCGAACCGCAGGATGCAGCAGCCGATGAGGAATCATCAAAAAGTGACGACTTATCAATGCCGGATATGGATTTGCCAAATAAGGAAAGCGATGAACAATCTGCGCAAACCGAAACTGACGGACAAGCCGCAGAGGCTGATACCGGCGACCAAGCTGAGCAGGAGATAAAAGCAGATTCGAGCAGCGAACCTGAAAAAGCCAATCCTGATGATTGGGGCGAAGATGACGCCGAAGCCGCAATGCTCAAAATGATGGAAAAAGAAGCCGCAGAAGCTGAAAAACCATCCGAATTGTCCGCTGATGATTCACAGCCAATAGTCCAGAAAGCAGCCTTCGAGAATCTTAAACCCGAAAATCAGGCCGAAACACAAAATCTTGATTTGCTTTTGGATGTTACTCTGCCTATTTCAATAGAGCTTGGGCGAACATCGATGGCTATTGAAAATATCCTTAATCTCAGCCCCGGATCCGTTATCGAGCTTGACAAACTGGCCGGCGAACCGGTCGACCTTCTGGTTAATAACAAGCTTCTTGCCAAAGGTGAAGTTGTAGTAATCGATGAAAATTTTGGCGTTCGAATCACAAGCATGATATCCCCGAAGGATAGAATCAGGAACCTGCAATGAAGCTCATAACAGTATTGTCTGTAGTTTTAATGCTGCCAGGCTTAGTTATGGCGCAGGATACAACACAAGTTATCCCAAAGCCGCCTCAAATAGATTATAACCCCGGTATCGCCGGAATCTTGCTCAAACTATTTATATCGCTGATTATTGTAGTTGGCTTGATTTATCTATCAATATTCCTGCTTAAGAAAATCAACAATAAAACTTATGCTAGCAGCAATCAGTTGATTAGTATAATTGGAAAATCATATCTTGCGCCCAAGCAAAGTCTCTATATTGTTAAGATGGGTTTATCATATGCGGTTTTGGGAGTATGTGAAAATTCTATTAACCTAATAAAAGAATTAGCTCCGAAAGAAGTGGAAAGTTTGCAAAAATATCCTGAAAAGAATAAAGGCTTTCAGAATATTTTTAAATCAGTTTTAAACAAATGAAGTATTTTAAAGTAGTAATTTTAGTATTAATTTTTTTAGCTATCGTCGGCAATTCAGCATCGGCTCAAACATTGCCAAAAATTACCTTGGGAGTCGAGGACGGTAAAGATGCCAAGGACTTTTCGGTTACCCTTCAAATCCTTTTACTGTTAACAATATTAACATTAGCACCATCAATTATTATAATGCTGACCTCTTTTATAAGAATAATCGTAATTTTTTCATTTATGCGTCATGCAATAGGCACACATCAAATGCCGCCAAATCAATTACTGGTCGGGTTGGCAATTATACTGACAGCTTTTATCATGGCGCCTACAATCACTAAAGTTAATGAAACAGCGCTTCAGCCGTATCTTAACGATGAAATAACTCAAAAGGAAGCTTACGATATCGGCATTAAACCAATCCGGGAGTTTATGCTAAAACAGGTGCGCGAAAAGGACCTGGCGCTGTTTGTTTCGCTGTCCGGCATACCAAAACCAGACTCGCCTGCTGATTTGCCCACTTATCTAATTATACCGGGATTTGTTATATCAGAATTGAGAATTGCTTTCCAAATAAGCTTTATTATTTTTATACCGTTTCTAATTATCGATATGGTGGTAGCGTCCGTTCTGATGTCTATGGGTATGCTAATGCTGCCTCCGATTATGGTATCACTGCCGTTTAAAATATTATTATTTGTGTTGGTTGATGGGTGGTACTTGATAATAAAATCGGTAGTTTCAAGTTTTCACTGACGGTTGACTGCCCGTCGAGGACAGGTAAGTATTTAGAGGTATAGTTATGGATATGCAATATGTAATTTCATTGGGACGCGCCGCTATTTATACCACATTGATGGTTGCTTCACCGATGCTGTTATTATCTTTAGCGGTTGGTCTGGTTATTGCAATTTTGCAGGGCGTAACCCAGATTCAGGAGATGACTTTAACATTTATTCCCAAGATTCTCGCCGTCGCGGTAGCTTTAGTAGTTTTCTTACCTTGGATGCTTAATATGCTTTTAAGTTTCACAGACCAGCTTTTTTCGATTATTCCAACGTTGGCGCGCTGATTTGATAGTTATCTTGTAAACTGTAAATCAAATTCTATTACCTATAGCCTTCAGAAAATATAAGATTGGTCGGTGCACGTCCTCATGCACCAACATTTAAGGTGGTTGGTGTATGTCCTCATGCACCAACATTTTATTATTCCCCTCTTGAGAGGGACTAAGGATGTGTTTTAAACGCTAAACGTTCAACATAATTTAGCTCCGGCTGCCAAGCGACGTCCTGAGATACATCCGTGATTGGCAACCAGGGTAATTCCGATTATTTTAATGTATTTATAGTTCTACTGCAAAATATGGGTTTATAACCCGGATTATTCATAACCTCCAGCAAAAGATACTACAATAGCATGGCTATAATATTTTTGAATAATCCAAGATAAAATGCTTAGATATTTTGTGAGATACTCTATTAACCGTCAATCATTCATCCGATGAGTCGTCATCGATATTGCCGGAAATTGGAATAGTTATTCTCGAATTAGGTTTCTCTTCCATCTCGATGGAAATAGAGGTCAGGAATTTACCGGGTTCAAGGTTTTTTAGAAGCGTTAAGGTTAGCTCGGTTGTATCCCCGGGTTTCAATTTACTCTTTTTCAGGCTGGTTTTAATAAAAGCATCTGATGGTTTTACCGGCATCACGATTTTTACTTTTTCATCAGCCATATTAGTCAAGCTAACTATAACCTGTTTTTCGGTTCCGCGAGGAACAGTTTCAAAATCAATTTGAAGTGGAGAAAACTCAAGCAATTGCGACGGGTTATTTATTATTGCCTTAAATCTGAGTTCTATATATGGGTTTACCGGGTCGTTAGTTTCAAGCTTAATCGATTTAGTGATTTTGCCATTGTATTTCCCCGAATAGAAAACAATATCAATACTCGAACGTTCTCCCGGCGCAACATCAATATCGGATAAACGAGTTGATGTACAGCCGCAGGTTGGCTTGATTTTAGAGATTATCAGGGTATCTGTTCCGGTGTTTGAAAACCAATAATTATGAGTAACATTTGAACCTTTGGTTATCGAGCCAAAATTAAATATGGTTTGCTCAAAGACAATTCGGGCATTTGATTTGGATAATCTGATGCTTGGATTAATAGGTTGGCCGTAACTTGCAGTTGTTATTAAACATATAATCGAGAACGCGATTAACGGTAATTTTATTGTTTTCATACCTAAGTCTCCTTTATCTATTTTATAAAATATCTTTTATTATAAAATGTCAAGCAATTTCCCCAATGCGTTTCAAATGTTGTCAAGTAGGGGCGCTCGACAGCTCTGGCAGAAAAAAAACACATGTTATAATTTACGAATAATGCGAATTAGATGCAATGAAAGTCCTGCTTGTAACAATAGCAAGTGTTTCAAGTTGAATGCAAGGAAACTAAATTTTTGTCGATAAAAGATATAATCAGGCAAAATTAATCAAGGAGGATATTATGTTTGGCAATTATGATCAACTTTTCGGCTTATTGCATGGAAGTTATAAGCTCCCTAACCTCGAATATTTACTACATCTGAATAAAGGACAAAAACACAACATGATGAGAAGCAACGGCAAGCATAACAGATTGCCAGGCTTGCAATCATCAAAAACTGCTCCGCTCCCGAGCGTTGAACCCGGAAGTGATGCGATAACCATTAATATGCAAAAACCATCCCCAATGGATAATCGATTACTTAATATGTTATACAAACCTGATAATATTATGAAAAACCATCCGGGGAAAGCGCCCGAAATTGAAAACCAACCATCACCATCAACCCAAACTCAAACAGAACTAACAGAACAAAAATTTCTGAATATGGTCAACTTAAATCTTGATTTCAATATAGAAGATTTCGAAAAAGTTCTAACTACAATAGTCGAAGATGCTCAAGATGGGAATTTTGAGGTAGCCGCTATAAACAATATTGACATCGGCCTTAATGTAGATTTTCAAGCAAAAGCTAAAATGACAGAAACATACAGAATTGATGGCAATAATGCTGATGCTAAAGGAATCGAGTTTGAACGCAATAAAACACAGCAAATGCGGGAGCTAAAAGCCTTAATGAAAACACGGGAATTTGAAGCAAATTTATTCTATCGGGAAAACCTTAAAGCCAACTACAGCAGTAAAAAACATTACGCCGATGGCTTTATCCGTGTGTCTCGCAAGCTTGCCATACGCTATACTCAGGATATCTCTTTAAATCTAAAATCCCTTAATATGTATAATGAGCAGGCAAGAGACTTGACTGATGATGAAGACATTAAAAATTATCTAAGCAATACAGAAACAATGGTCGATAATCCGGAAATATCAGGCGAGCTGATTGGTCAATTTTTCGAGACAGTACAGCTTTACATTGACAAGGCGGAAAACAATCTTATCGAAAAGGTTAATAGTTATTTTAATAATCTGACTCAGCAGCTTGGAGTAAATCCGGAATATCTCGGGGATACTAAAGAAAGGTTATTAGAGAGCGTTTCAGTCTTTTTCGATAAGGTCGACCAGACGGTTAACTCTTTCAGAAATAATCATATTGCGGATGAACAAACAACCGAACAAATAACTGAACCTGAGACTGCGGCTGATAATACCACAGAACCTGTTGAACAAACTGCGGTTGCATAATTTGTAAACGCATCCCGCATCATTCATAAATTTTAGCATGTGCTGACATCCGGCAAGCTGCCGGATGTCTCTGCCAGAATTGTCGAAAGCAGCTTCCGACAACATAAAAAATATTATCCTAAATTTTGCAGTTGAACAATAAATAAACTATTCGGAATTATGTTTAATATTTATTACACTACTGTCCGGCCTTTTGTTCGCCTTAG
>JAGGSN010000086.1 GCA_021159005.1 Candidatus Zixiibacteriota bacterium
AGTGGTACGTGAGCTGGGTTTAGAACGTCGTGAGACAGTTCGGTCCCTATCTGATGCGGGCGCAGGATATTTGAGGGAAGCTGTCCTTAGTACGAGAGGACCGGGATGGACGAACCTCCTGTCAACCAGTTGTCGCGCCAGCGGCATAGCTGGGTAGCAGCGTTCGGTTGGGATAAGCGCTGAAAGCATCTAAGTGCCAAGCCCATCCCAAGATTAGATATCCCTTCCGCCTAACGGCGGACTAAAGGCTCCTGGAAGACAACCAGGTCGATAGGCCGCAGGTGTAAGTGTAGTAATATATTTAGCCGAGCGGTACTAATCAGCCGTGAGACTTGACCATAAAATTTTAGCAAAACCTTTGTTTGCAATTAAATGGTAACAAGTCTTCAAACATGATACTTTTTACGTGTTGTCAGATTTCCAAATCTGATAACCTGCCACTATGTTCTGTTAAGATGTCAAAGAGCATGCTCTTTGATAATAAATGTGTTGTCGGGTCCTCCTGAACCGACAACGAAAAGTTTTCTCGGTGGCGATGGTGAGAGGGTCATACCCGTTCCCATTCCGAACACGGAAGTCAAGCCTCCCAACGCCGATGGTACTGCCTCCTCACAGGGGTGGGAGAGTAGGACGCTGCCGGGTTTAAATTGAAACCGCGCTTTGATATCAAGGCGCGGTTTTTATTTTATTGACATGCAAGGCGATTTTGTGCTATACAAAGTAGTCAGGAAAGGGTAGTTTGGTTAAGGATATATGTAAAGGAGGTTTAAATTGAGAAAGAAAAGAAATTGTATTTTAATTATTGGATTAGGCGTAATAGCGCGGGTGCCCCACTCCCGCCCAAAGCGGGAGAAGGTTGCCTTAAAATGCGGGAGATGATTGGCTGCGATGAACATCCGAATAATTAAATTGACAGCTATATTGGTTTGTTCTATAATCTTAATCAGGAAGAAAGCAGAATAGATGATTAAAAAGGTCGTAAAAAAAACTACTCTGGATAGATATAATCCCATTCTGGATGATTTAGCATACTGGTTAGGCAAAAACCCTGAGGAGAGAATTGCCGCTGTCCAGTACTTGAGGAAACAACACAATGGAACTACAGCAAGACTTCAGAGAACTGTTAGAGTTATTCAACAAGCATGAAGTTAGTTATGTGATTGTTGGAGCTTATGCGCTGGCAATGCATGGAGTACCTCGCTATACCGGCGATCTAGATATCCTGGTTAAATCCGATAAGGAAAATTCCCAGCGGATTCTGGTTGCTCTTGTGGAATTCGGATTTGGTTCTATGGGTTTATCCGAAAGCGACTTTATTGTTGCTGATAATGTTATCCAACTTGGAGTTCCGCCGGTTCGAGTGGATATCATCACATCACTTACCGGAGTATCCTGGGCTGAGGTTTATGCTCATCGGATTGCGGGTAATTACGGCGATACCCCAGTTTATTTTATAGGTCGTGAGCAATTTATCACCAATAAAAGAGCACTGGGAAGGAAGAAAGACCTTGCTGACTTGGAGGAGTTAGGCGAGGAGTGAATCAAAATGCACAGATGCCCCTCTCCAGCCCCAAACGGGAGAGTATTACTTCAGTGAATTTGCCGGGTGTCCAACTCCCGCCCAAACCGGGAGTGGGTTACCTCAGAATACAGAAAAATGCTTGCCCGATAATTTATTCCACTATATGTTTAATAGCTTGGTAGATCAAACCTACTTGAAGTTTGACCTATTTGACTGGCGGATCAAGTCCCAAGTGGACTTGACCTACTTCTGCTTAGTGCTTTGATGCTGGGGTATCCGGCAGAGTTGACGGATGCTCTACCGCTGATTGCTTCTTTGTGGCGGGCATTCGCTTTAGACTAACTTCATCTGCCAACAAATATATGTTGGTGTATGCAGGCAAAAAGGTTGCTGCTCGAAAAATAAATTCACACAATTATTAACATTAGTTCTTGTGATAATGTCTATAATTAAATAACATTATGTTTATGAAAAATATAACCGGAAAAAATCTATCGATTAATAATCAAACCTTGATGCTGATTATTGTCGGTTCTGTGATAATGTATTTATTTTTTATCTCAAAGCAATTTATTGGAGATGATTGGTTATGGTTAGCTAACGCTAAGAAAGCATTTGATAACCCGGAAATATTTTTCCAGCGGCCAATGTATGGCTATTTACGTCCCTTAAATATGTTTATAATTTTTATTTGGCAGAATATTTTCGGCGAAAATGCATATATTTTTAGCCTGATAAATATATTGCTTCATGCCTCAAATATCTGGCTTTTATGGAAAGTGTTAAAAAAATTCGGGGTTAGCGAAAAAGTATGCAATTTGAGCGCTTTAATATTCGGATTCTATTATTTGAATTCCTCCGCTCTTCTATGGATTTCTGTTGGACATGATCTTTGGGTAACAATGTTATCGCTTCTGTTTACGCTAAAAATGATTGATTTAATTGAAAGACCTCAAATATTAAATTTTATTATAGTTTTCTTAATTGGTATAGCGGCAACTTTAATTAAGGAATCTGGATTTGTTACAATTGGTCTCTTCTTTTTATTGCTGATTCTCAAGCGAAAAAATCCTCTATCAAAAGAATTCAGATTATATTCCATTTTTATAATTTTAATATATCTCATTTATATAATAATGTATTTTATTACTCGCACATATGCAGATAAGAAATTAGTTATTGGTTTAGAGACAATAATGAACCTATGGTATTTTATAATATATATTATCTTTCCATTATCTAAACGATTCGCCGCAATAATCCCGGAAGGAATGCTTTGGGCAGTTAAAGCGATTAAGATTACGGCGACTTTAGCAGCGCCGTTAGTGTTGTTCTATGCATTTAAAAAAGGCGGAAATGCCTTGAAATATTTTATTTTGTGGTCCGTTATGTTTATTTCTACGATTATCATATTTGATTGGAATTTGGGATTATTTGATCTATATCCCGGAAAAACAGCGTCCAGATTTATGTATAGCGTTATTCCGGGTTTTTCGGTAGTTATTTCTTGGCTGATAATAAATGTTATTTGGGCGCGATTCAAATTTTTAAATAAAAAATCCATAATGATTATAATGGTAATACTATTTATATCGGGCAATTTTTTAATAATAAAGAAAGTGTCAAATATATTCATTTATAAACAAAATATTACTAATGAAATTCTCGACAGTTTATACGGCATAACTGATAACTTAAAAAAGAGCGACATATTAATAATACTAACCAAAGATATTGAGAGCGCTTTTATTGTATTGCCAAGTGAGATTCATATAGAAGCGATGATTTTTGTGAAATTTAATAAATTGATTGATGTTCAAGTTAAAGAAGTTAGCCAATATAAAAGTAATGCAATAGGCTATTCGGATCGTGTCATGACTTTAGGTTGGGATATAAAATCAAATAAAATGGTTACTCATTAATCTATTTGCTTAGATTTTTCATTAGTCCCGCAACTTGGGTATTTGCGAGAACTGCCTTTTGCGGTTTTCCGCATTAGCAAATGCCGTGTTTGGTGGCTGGTATTTGCCTTAGACGTACTCATCTGTAGCGAAGCGGGGGTCCGCCTTTGGCGGATGCCGCCCACATAAACACCAATCACTACTTTTTAGCCTTGCTTTCCTGATATTTTTTCAACTGCTGTTTATATTTATCCTTATCAGCATCCTGAGCGATTACTATATTGATATATTTAATTGCTTCATCAGTTTTGCCGCGGCAATAACAAATATCGGCAAGAACGCTTAGCACGCCGGCTTTAAACTCGCCCGGTTCAGCCATACTTTCAGCTCGACGGACATACCTCTCAGCCTCCTCAAGATTGACTTTTCTATCTAAACACCATTTCGAAAATGAATAAAATTTATCAGGATTATTTTCCCAGTTTGGGCCGAGAGTTTCCTTTTTAATTTTTATCGCTTCAGCTGTATCTTTTCTAACATATAAAGCAAAATCGATTTTCAACTGGTTATTGGCTTTAATCATACTGGGATTTGGGTTATTCGCTGATGCATCAAGCCCATAGCGAAGATATTTTTCTATTTGATCTGTCTTAAACAATTTCCGTGAAAGATTGCTTATAACCCGGACGATTTTAACAATTTTGACCGGGTTGTTATCGTTAGATTTTATAGCGGTATCGGCAACAGGCAAAACATCCTCAAAGGTAATCTTTTCATTCCAGGCGGCATTGGCGGTATTTGAAAATATCTCGAAATAATAATTTTCCATTTTGTTTGTATTGAGCATTTGCGCCTGACGATAATATTCGACTGCCTGCAAATGCTCATAAATATCCGCATGGTATTTAGCAAGAAATAAGGCATCATAAAGGGATGGCTTAATCCGGAACCTGTTGAGACGTTCTTTTATTGTTGTCATGTCGGACAGCGCCCTATTTAGAGTATTGATAAACCGCTTAGCTCCATAATAACTGTCCCAGCGAGTGATTATATCGCCATCGCTGTTTATCAGGATAAAGACCGGATAGAATATCCCAATCTTATATTGTTTGCTTAGTTCGACACCTTCGCCTTTTTTAACATTAAGCGATAGATGCACAACCGATTCTAAAGCGTTTTTGATGGCTTTCTTAGATTCCGCTTCACGAGCGGCGCGTTCGCAATACTGTCAGTCATCGCGGAAGAACTCTAAAAGAATAGGCTTGCCTGATTGAGCTGATAAAGTTTTTACCGCTTCAAATGTTTCTGGAGATTGCGCAATTAATGATGAAGTACAAATTGCCAATATAAGCAGGGCAAATATGATAGCATTTTTCACTTTCTTTTCCTTTATTTATTAGCTTGGTATCCTTAATAAAACATCGCTGATATTATACTAAAAATTTCGGCATTTGTTGATAAGAAAATTCATAAAGAGCGGTAAAAATTTCAATTGGTATAATAGTAATCTTATCAAATATTTCACTACTGTCCGGCCTTTTTCATAGAGTTCTTTAGACAATATCCAACAAGCTAAACTTGCTTAATTCATAATCCAAAGAGCAACGGGACGTTGGGCGACTCCGGTAAAACATCAAACTTTTGTCTTAGGCTTTGCATATTATTTCGTGATTAAATATTAGAAACTGTTTCTGATTCGATTGCTTTTCATTTATTGTCATTCCCGTGAAAGGACTTTCTCAACAAGCCCGTCCACGGGAATGACATTAAGTATAGCATCCGCCTAAGGCGAACAAAAGGCCGGACAGTAGTGCAAATATTTATATTTTAATCCAGATTTTATTATCCCTCAAGATGAAAGTCCGTTACAGCGGACGACACCCTGAGGGATATGCTTGTATATGGAGCAATGTCGGCAGGAAGGGATTCCTGACGACGCGTGAATAAATCTAACTTTGTATACATCAGCGCGTAGGGGTGTATTGCATACACCCTCTTTTCCTTCAACTGCAAAATCTGGGATTAAACTATTTCAGATAAAGAATCGTTTTAAACATTGAACATATTGCTTTATTGTTAAGTAACTATTATTAATGAATTGAGAATAACATTATGTTGAAACAAGGAGATTAAATAAATGAAGCTCGATAAGAATCTGCTGCTGTTTTTAAATTCCTCTGGCTTAGGCCAGGGCGAAATAGACCTTGGCGAAAAACTAATAAAAGCGTTTTTAAAAATGCTCATAGAATCGGGAACCGCCCCAGCTAAAATTATCTGTATGAACAGCGGTATTTTCCTTACTACTGAGGGTTCTCAGGTAATTGATATGCTTAATCAACTCAAAGAAAACGGTTCTGAGATATTATCCTGTGAAACCTGCCTTGATTATTACGGCAGGCAAGATAAATTGATTATTGGCCAGCCGACCAATATGAAAGAAACAGTTAAGGCTATGCTCAAATTCAAAAAGATATTATCACCGTAGTTAATATTTAGGTACAAATATACATATAACTATACTGAAAACGCCTCTGCGAATTGTTTAATAATTCAGAATGTTTGCCATAGACGGAAAGCTTCCCGATACTGATGAATATCTCAGATAAATACTATCTTACGGCATCCTTCAAAGATTTGCCGGCTTTAAAACGGGGAACGTTGCTTGCCGGAATTCTCATAGTTTCGCCGGTTCTGGGATTGCGGCCATCGCGAGCCTTACGGTTGCTGACTAAGAATGTGCCAAATCCTACCAGGGTTATTTTCTGACCTCTCTTTAAACTGTTGGTAATTGAGTCTAATACTGACTTATAAGCTATTTTTGCTTGAGCTTTAGTTATTCCCGCATCTTTGGCGACTTGTTCTATAATCATCTCTTTTGACATAGCTCTCTCCTTAATTAAATTTAGAGGTTTTTGTTTAATTAATAATACCTATCACAATTAACGGCATAATGTCAACTATTATAATTAGAAAATGAAAAAAGTTAATATGTGTTTCAGAGGTTGTTAAGTTGATTAGGTTATTGCCAAATCAGCAACATCATTTTAGCTGCCTATTACATCCGGTGTTCCTTTTATCTTTATAGTATTGCCATATTGTACCGCGGTTATTATAGCGAGTTCAATAAAGCCCTGTTAATGGTTGCAACACATATAGCGGCGCCCCGCTGCGAGCAGGAAAAGAAGACATTATTCAGGGCGGCTGCTTATCGGAAAGCTGAGATTAGCACTAATCACCACTTCGCTCATGACTGGAACCTTAAGATAATTATTGGATTAGGGTAAATAAACAAACCTGTGATATGCTGTCAAAGTTTAAAACTAACTCGCAAATTTTAACGAATATAATCGAGAGTTTAACTATAATTTCAAAAAGGTCAGTGGTTCATAGTGGGTTGTAAGGAATACTATTCATAATAAAAAAGTTATTTTTAGCCACTGAGTGATACATCTTTCGACCGCTACTCGGTACATTTTTCAACCGCCGTTTATATACAAACAAACACAAAACTAAATATCCCAATATTAACATAGTTGAACTTATTCCTTAACCGGTCGGTTTTTAAATAAAATAATTTGTACTAATTAGATTTTTTGGTTATTATGATACTGTTCTTTATCATTGTCAGCTCTTTCCTTCAGTTAGGCAAATTAAAAACATCCCCTAACTCACAAGGTTTTTGGCCTTGGTTGGTTCTAACCGGTTATGCGAAGCTTTGCGTGCGCCATAATACCATTTGTCCTCACTGCAACAATGCAGCCAGGCGGTTTAAGTATCTTGTTGCCCAACTTAGCAATCATCGCTTCATCTTCATCAAATAATATGATTTCATTTCCTTTGGGGATTGGCTCATACAATAAAAATTTTGATTCGCCTGTAAGACATTATGATATTGCAGTTTAGACTATAATAGCTTCTTGGCTTAGTAAAATTGAAAATTATATAAAATTAATAACTACTGTCCGGCCTTTTGTCCGCCTTAGGCGGATGCTATAGTGATGTCATTCC
>JAGGSN010000087.1 GCA_021159005.1 Candidatus Zixiibacteriota bacterium
TATATAAAAGTATCGTATTGAAACGAAAAAAAAAATGTGGTAGCAGGATGCCACCGCTGTGTTCAGTCCCTCCTCGCAAAGAGGTAGAGTACGGAGAGCAGACCTCCGAGTACAGCCACCGCGATCATGACTATCGGCATGATCCCAGCCATGCTGTAGCTGGATTCGGTTGTATTCAGAAGACTGTTCTGTGTATCATAGAACCGGTCTCCGGTCTGTGCTGTCTCATTCCATTCTGTGTCGATGGCAGATGCATCCTGCACGTTGTCAATGATGTTTATGCCCACATAGAGCACAGTAAGCAGGACTACAAGGAAGATGCCTGCATTGACCATAGCTATATCCCCGCGCTTGTCAGCGAGGAACTTGTTCATCTTATTCATATCATATTACACCTCCGAGATTTGTTGTGTGTTTTCATTTAAAAAAGCGATGGCGGGATCGCCACCGCTGTGTTCAGTCCCTCCTCGCAAAGAGGTAGAGTACGGAGAGCAGACCTCCGAGTACAGCCACCGCGATCATGACTATCGGCATGATCCCAGCCATGCTGTAGCTGGATTCGGTTGTATTCAGAAGACTGTTCTGTGTATCATAGAACCGGTCTCCGGTCTGTGCTGTCTCATTCCATTCTGTGTCGATGGCAGATGCATCCTGCACGTTGTCAATGATGTTTATGCCCACATAGAGCACAGTAAGCAGGACTACAAGGAAGATGCCTGCATTGACCATAGCTATATCCCCGCGCTTGTCAGCGAGGAACTTGTTCATCTTATTCATATCATATTACACCTCCGAGATTTGTTGTGTGTTTTCATTTAAAAAAGCGATGGCGGGATCGCCACCGCTGTGTTCAGTCCCTCCTCGCAAAGAGGTAGAGTACGGAGAGCAGACCTCCGAGTACAGCCACCGCGATCATGACTATCGGCATGATCCCAGCCATGCTGTAACTGGATTCGGTCGTGTTGATCAGGTCTTGCTGTGAGTCGTACAGCTCATCACCAGATTCCAGACTCGATGCATTCTGTACATTATTGATGATGTTGAGACCAACGTACAGAACCACCAACAGGACCACAAGGAAGATGCCTGCATTGACCATCGCCATATCCCCGCGCTTGTCAGCGAGGAACTTGTTTGATTTAGCCATTCTTCTTTATCACCTCCAGGAAAGAGACAGCAATATCACAAATCCCATTATCACGAAAGCAAGGATAAGGATATATGGCATGACACCCGCAACAGAGTATACCGCAGTCGAGGTGTTTTGTGCTGTCTGAAAATTATCATAATTCGCATCGCTCGCAGTAATATTTGCATCGTTGATGATGCTGGTTGTCGCGCCCATGCCAAAGAACATGAGCATTATCACCGCGATCGTTGCGAACAATATTCCGACAATGTTTGCCATGATAGGTTGATATGTAGTAGGAGTATATAAATGTTTCTATTGCAACTATGATGTGTGAGGCTCGTTATGCGTTCGCTATTGAATTGCATAACATGATCGCGATATATAGTAATGCTAATAGTACAATAACCGACACCACTGCGATCCCTACCACCTCAAAGTCCATTTTAGAGGCAGGAGTTGACATCATTGTAAGTATAGAGAAGATCCCTATTACGATTGCAATAAGCACAAGTATTCCAGCAAGAGATAATGACGTCTCGAAACTGCTTGTGAGGGGGTGGAGGGGGTCACCTACTGTTATAGTCATCGTGTAATTGTCAGTGCTGCCCCACCCATCTGATACTCCGAAATCCACATAGTACACTCCGTCCTCTGACGGGGTCCAGTTCCCCTCTCCAGTGGTAGTATTGAAATCCGTAAATAAATCAGTTCGACTACATGAAAAGACAGGAATGTCACCGTCAGCATCATAACTGCTAAAACTAACATTAAGGGTATCCCCTGCATCCACCTTGCGGTCCGTGCCGCCCGTGATTGTAACAGGGTTGTTGGGGAGAATACTGGTGTGGTTTACCCATGTGTTATTGATGTTTTCGTTTGTATCTACAGTGTGGGTACTTATAGTACTACAGTTGTGAGGGGATGCGGATAAGTTGTAATGTGTGAGAGATGTGTTGAGCGCCCATACCCCATTAATATACACCATAGTGTAATTAAAATCTGAGTTTGTGGGGTTTTGCCATGTCCAATTGTGGTAAAAGTTCCCAGTGTGGTTTGTTAGAGATGTTATACTATTAGGAGGTGTGGAACTGTCTATATACAACAACCTATATTCACTGCTAATATTATTCGCAAATACGGTATAATTGTATGTGCCATCCGCCAAAGCAGTTTGGTTTGTCTCAAAATACCAATGGGTTCCATTGATCTGGTGCAGTGTGTAAGTGTTTGAGGCGGAGGCAGCAGTGCCCGCAAATAGAAGTATGAATGCTATGACCAATGTTTTATGCATGATAATTCCTCATGTGTGTTTTCCAATATATAACAATAATATTAGTAGGTAAGCCGACCGCCGATACTGACAACGCTATCCGAGGCAGCGTTAATCGCAGCCACGTAGAACGCCCCAGCGCTCGCACCGTGATCCGCACTACCGCCCAGCCTGACAACGCGCCAACCGGTATTCTGCCAGTAATAGTCGCAGATATAAGAACTGGCAGTACCGACAGAGGAGGGGATGAATCCACGATCCGTATCACATAACGTTATTTGCCAATTATTTGTAGATGCGAGAGTTACACCAAGATCGAGGTACCCTACGTTAGTATCATCAGCCCAATCCGATGCATTGTTCGTGACGTAAGGGGTGTGGTCGTAGATATTGATTCCGTCATTCCATTTCCAGACATTGCCATACCAGTTCTCAATCCCGCGATACGTCATGTACGCATCGTTCGTGTTGCCTGCAACTGAGTTTGTGCCGTCGCCGTCGCCGTTGGACTTGCCGCACTGTCCGATGTAGCTGTCCGCGGTCCATGTGCCTCCAGATAGTTGCGTCCTGCCGTATCCGATTGTGCTTTGTGAGTCGAAGTCGGCGTACTCGATGATGTAGAGGAGCTGTACGGCAGAGTTTAGGTCGAAGTCGAGCTGCCGCCATCCCGCGCCGCGCTCTGATGCCATCGTGCGGAACTCGGATCGCATCTCGTTCGTCTTGGGATACACTCCTGAAATTGAACAGAGTTTGTCCCCGGATGCATACATATCGTCTGTGATGTTTGCACTCGGAACCATTGCGCCGGTGGATGCATCCCACATACTACCTTCGTACGCGCCAATGTAACGGTGGTCTACTTCTACACCATCTTTAATGAATGCGTTGTGAACTTTAAATCCAGTTAAATTAAAGCGGCTGATGTTATAATGATGTGTTGATCCTGTGAACGAGTAGCTATAGTAGAACTTGGGGATCTCTACCATCACTTGCCCATCTGCGCCTGATAGGTCTGCAAGTGTGCCATCCGCTTTTAGGGATGAATTTGTGGAGTTAAGATAATAATGCACTGTGCCGTTATCCCATAGAGTGCATCTCCGCATTTCAGACCATGGAAATGTGTTGTTAAAATCTATGTCAGTATAGTTTCCTACTGTTGTTGTGGTTGTGTATGAGTTTGTTGATTCATCCCATTGTACCCCACAAGTGGTATATGTCTTGTTTACACCATTCCAGTTGAATGCGAGATATGATAGTTCGCTAGTGGTAATACTCACATTGATAGTAGTGTGATTGGTGTAGATGGTTGTTGCATTTCCAGGAGTTGGGGGAGTGAAATTAAGTTCTGACACGTAAGCCCAAGGGTCAAGAATGAAAAAATGACCGTTAGCAATGGCTTGTGGAATGGTTTCACTATGTGGTTTTATCGCTATATCATATTTTCCGTTCCCATCATTAATACGGATGCGGGTGCGGATGGTGTATATTTGTCCAGCAGTCACATGAGCACCTAAAATACAATACCATGTATCCTTATCATCGTAATTATAATTTATCTTTTGGAATTTGCCTGAAATATCATAATAATTTACAGTTTTGTTTTGCCGTGTATGCCAATAGGCAGTGTAATTCATACCATCAGTTTCATAAGAATCGAACGCTACGACTGCTGTTGCTTCAGTCCATTCATCACAATCCAAAGTTGTGTTGTTGAGTTGCGCGCATCGCTGGTAAGTGATCGTATAACGATGTGTGTTGTAGGCATTTCCGTAGTCTATTGGAGTGGCATCAGGCGTGTTTACAATCGATGATACGTTATAAAACCATATACGGTGTGAGGTATTGTAGTACACCTTATGCGGAGCAAATAGTTGAGCAGCAACAGGATAGCTAGAAGAAGTGTTGAAGCCGTATGCGATATCAACATCTCCGCTCCAGCTTTTGGATATGAATGTTGAGTAGACCCATGTGCCCCCGTATATTGTGGCAGGGCTCGCAGAAACATAATAAAACGGAGTGTCCACATACACTGTATTTCCATCCGGTGTAAAGACATACGCATTTGAATTAGTTGAAAGTATTGTCAACAAAAAGAATAACACACCAAATACAATGATAGCGACAATATAATGTTTTAACTCAAGTTCTTTTAGGAGAGAAGGCATCTGAAGCACCTCCGGATGTGTATCGATTTCATGAAAGGGTATATGATGTTGTGTTTTATAAAGTTTTTGGTATCTGAATACGGAAAGTGGTTCATAAAAAACCTCATAGTTTTTCGCTCACATCTCTAACCACATCAACTGCCATCACAGCCGCGTAGAGGATCATTATTCCGCCAAATATGACCAGAAACAAGGATATTGACCCTGGTGCGTAATGAACCGTCTCAATGGTGCTGGTACTGTTGTTGGTCATCACATAATCACGCGTGACACCGCCAAACATATCGAATCCGAGAATCAGGTACAGGATACCGGCTGTGAATCCGGAAAGTATGTGGGTGTAGTTCTCATTGTCCTTGAAGAGCCACGCGTAAAAGGTCATAAGGACCGCCAGACACATCGTGATAATGAATATATCAAGTAACATATTAGCCATCCTCGTGCCGTTTTATAGTTACTGTCATCATATTATCAATGCTCTCCATACTATTTAAAATTATCGCATTTTTTGATGAACATCAAAAATCAAACAATGTCTTCTGCACAACGACATGATCTGATGAACCATCCACGTTTGCGTGAGACGGCTTCTGTGCGACTTTCTTATCTGTACCAACGTTTGGTACTGGTTGGACACCATTCGGCTCACTGTGATCGTCTTTGGTACCTTCTCTATGATTTCTCATCTCATCAATCATCCCGCGATGGATGTGTGCCTGTTTCTTGGCTTCATTCTTCGCCCTCCGGTATGCAACCATCACAGACCTTGATAGTGGTTCTGGACTATCATCTGGCTCTTGATGGACTGGATACGGATTGTATATAGCAGTATCCAGCTCCTCATCCGTCAGATTTTCAATATCATCCTCATTCCATGCCATAACTAACCTCATATTCTTTTTTCGTTCATGCCATCACCGAAAAGTTCTAAAAAAAAATTGATGTGGTTTTTTTGTGGTTGTGTGTAAGGTGTATCTTGTGTATAAGGTGTATAAAGTGTGTAATGCGTATCACATATATAACTATATCCCACCCCAATAATCTTATACACCTTATACACCTTATACACGTTATACACATTATACACCTTATACATCACCATTTTTTTCTTCATGATTTTTTTTGCAGACAATATATCACCGTTGTGTTTTTTCCTTTGTTCTCCCCAGCTATCTCTCGAATCGCACCAGAAGTCACCATAGCCTGAATAATCTCTGCAAACTCCTTGACCTTTGTTTTTGTTGCATTGAGAAGTTCTCTCCGATTCGCTTTACCACCATGATTCTTCAGGTACCTCTCGACCGTGCTCATCTTCCGTGACACAATGTCTGCTCGATCTGCCGTCTCGACATCTCTGATAATATTTGCAGAAGTGATCGCAAAGAAATTATCTACTTCCCGCATAGACTCTATGATGTCATCTTTCGTAATCGTGTTGCACATGCGTCCGATTGCATGTAACATAGCAATCTTCAATGTAATTGGAAAAAGCCGACCCATGACCATGTTATTAGTGTTGTCGTTCTTCTTCATCAAAGATTCCTCATGTTTCGTTTGCCATTCCTGAAATATTTCAAATGCACCTTTTTCAAATTCCATTGGTTGCGGTGGTGTGTTCATCAACCATTCGTTTATTTCACTCGCTTTTTTGTGTATAGATGCTCTCTCTGCGACTAATCGGTCTGCGCCAAGTTCAAAAGGCAACATTTCTTTCTGATACTTTGGTACAAAGTATAAGAATCGTGCGAGCCACCCACTGTTCACATCATCCTGTGTGCAATTATTTAGTAAATTGTCTGGTACAGTGGCAAACGCAATCGTGAGATATGGATCAACCACATTGCGTGTCCCATTGTCATTTTTCTTTTTTGTGAGCACTCTATTCCACCCTTTGCAATCATACGCTTTGCATAACAGGTCTTTTGCCTCATCCATATACTTCTTCTTCATATTTGCGAGGAGCTGTCCAGCCTCATCGACTATCAATACTCTGTGGCTCATTTCCGCCATCTGTTCCGTGAACGCTTCTGGACTGAATGTCTGTGCAAGATAATCCCACGATCCCATTATGTGAGTGAGGATCTCTTCAGCAATATCCATTGCAACGCTTTTTCTCGAAATTGTACTTGGACCGAGTATAAATTGGAACAAATTTCCATATAATATGGTTTGTTTCAAAAATATCCAGCGTTTGCGCCCCGTCATTGTAGATAGAATCATCAGTGCCCCAGCGTAATGATATTCTTTGTATGCGTCAGTCCTTTTTGATGCATACTCGATATATTCACTGATGAATCCATTTATTCTGGTGAGGTCGAGTGATATCTTTTCATCGATCCAATCACCATTCAGTTCACTCGCGTCTGGGATTGGAATGTCTGTATTACCGCTCTTCCCTGTTCCTGTTTGTATTTTTCGGTATTGTCGATTCATCATCCGCTCGATCGCCATCGCTGCGGTCAATGGTCTGTCGATGTTTTGGCGATACATCACATAATCGATCACACTACCCTTTTTCCCACATCCATGACATTTGAAATAACGAAGGTGGATTGCGCATGATGGCTGGCGATCATTATGGAATGGACAGACGATTAGCTTATAATCATTTTTTGATCTGACTTCGGATACGTCTCCATCACCATAATGCCTGATCACGTCAGGCAACGTCACGTCTGCTTTGATTGCGTCATAATCAAATAATTCATCATCTGTGATGATCTGCCACACATCGATCATGGCGCGGAGCTCTTCCTCACTGATCCGCATTACACCCGTATCACTGATGATTGTATACCCTTCCGATATTTCTGGTGCCAGAACATATCCACCTTCTCCTCTCGTATCGATATTATATAATTCTTTATAGTCTGTTATATTCGGTGGACACGGTTTTATTTCAAAATATGCATGATATCCACCCGACGGGGTTTTCACTATCAATGTATTTTTTTCGAGCTTTTCTTTTAAAAAAGACTCGTAAACTTCTGGATCATCAAAATCGACTACATGAAGAGAACCGCTTACCGCGCCACAAACCAATCCCCATGAACACCCCGGGAATTGTTCTGCCCATCTATCTATCTGATCATGTGTTGTCCGAGTGGTCTGATATTTCTTCCATTTAATCAGTGGTTTTTTATTTTTACCGACTGGTATTAGGTTCCACCCACGATCAAGTGATTCGTGTACTGCTTGCATCCCACTCACCCCTTTTATATATCCATCTCCTGTGTCGAGTTTGATTGGTCGTTCTTTATCGATTTGTTTCATTTATATCACCCCTTCGAATTCAAACAGTGATCGGTTTTTTGCCTGTCTCAGCGTTTTTTTGTACATCTTTGAATAATCACGTAATTTATGCGTTTGGTCAATGTGCCACCATTGTATGGTTTTGTTTTGTTTTACAAGTTCATCCCAGCTTACGATTGTGAATATGTTACCATCGTCTGGATTTTCTCGTTCAAAGCAATATCCTCGATTGATCAAATCAAATATATCATTTGTATCGGCTATGGCGAGCGATATCAGTTCACGACTGGTATCTCTCTCTCGTCTTGTTATATATGCATGGATTGCTAATGTTGGATATAATACATTTCCAGATGATATTGCTTCATTTCGTTTTGCATACTCTGTTTTTATTCCTGTGTGTCTTGTTTTTCGTATGGTGAATGTATCCCACGACTTACCCCATTGTATTCTGCTTGATATCCCTTGCATTCCATGTTCACGGCTTACTTTCCATGCATCAATACCACCCAGAACATCGAGCGCATCGCGTAATTCATCTGGATTTTTGGATTCGACTTGAATGATTTTACCTTCCATCATCTGGTTTTTTTGAATTTGTGGTATCACAAACTTGTTAAAATCGCGTATGCTATCATTCAAGTCGTGTGTGACTTTACTCAATCTGACACCCCCTTTCTTCAGCAATTT